>CAZHKI010000297.1:0-5428 GCA_964533365.1 uncultured Maribellus sp.
GGCAGGTAAAAAAAGTCCGTAGCAAATCAAGGCAAGCCAAATGATGGGTTTGATAAACAGGAAAATCAGTTTCATTCCATTGGAAGTTTGAATTGATGCGGAAAAATAGTAAAAAGTATGGCAGGTATTTATATTCACATTCCATTTTGCCGGCGAAAATGTTTTTACTGCGATTTTTATAAAACCGACGATACCCGGTTTATCAGCCAGTATATCAATGTTTTGTACAATGAAATTGCTCTCCGGAAAAATTATCTCGAAAACGAAACCATTGAAACGATATACTTTGGAGGAGGTACTCCCTCGGTTTTAACCGAAAAACAACTGGATCAGATTTTACAACTCATTTTTCAGGAATTTCGGGTTTCGCCTGCTGCCGAAATCACCTTCGAAGCCAATCCCGATGACCTCGGTAAAGAATACCTGGAAAGTTTGTTCCGATGCGGCATTAACCGGTTAAGTATCGGCATTCAATCGTTCAACGATGAATTGCTGAAAAAAATGAACCGTCGCCACAATTCTATCCAGGCTGTTCAATCGGTTGAAAATGCGGATAAAACGGGATTTGAAAATATCAGCGTCGATTTAATATACGGTTTGCCGGGGCTTACAACCGACGAGTGGCAACGCAGCCTCGGGCAGGTTTTTCGGTTACCGGTTGTTCATCTTTCGGCTTACCATTTAACTTATCACGAGGGAACCCCGTTTTACTCCTGGCTGAAAAAAGGTAAATTGAAAGAAACCGATGAAACAGAAAGCGCCGCTCAGTTTGACCTCCTGTTTGACCAGTCGGCGGCCGAAAGTTTTGAACTGTACGAGATCTCAAATCTGGCCAAAAACCAAATGTATTCGAAACATAACACTTCGTACTGGACCGGTAAAAAGTACCTGGGATTGGGTCCTTCAGCGCATTCGTACAACGGAATATCGCGGCAGTGGAATAATTCAAATATCGAAAAGTATCTGCTTGCATACGAAAATGGTAATCCTTTTTATGAAGAAGAAATTTTAACCGAATCAGAAAAATTTAACGAATACCTTTTAACCCGGCTTCGAACCCGGTGGGGGATTTCGGTTGCGACACTGGAGGAAGAATTCGGCGAAGAGAAAGTCGGCCATTTTTTGAAAAACATTGAAAAATATGTCAATGCAGGATGGGTAAACCGGAATGGTAAATTTTTTACCCTTTCCCGCGCCGGACTTTTTGTCTCGGACGATATTCTGGCACAACTGATGATTATTTAATTGTTATCCAATTCATTGATAAGATTATTGATTTAATAAATATGGTTTATCCCCACGGCAATATCTTTTAATTTCTATATATTAGCGGTCTTTTTGAAAAAAGCAGACATATGCAGGTAAAAATTGTCAATATATCCAATAATCCGCTCCCGCAGTACAGCACCGAAATGTCGGCAGGAATGGATATCCGGGCCAGTTTAACCGAACCGGTCGTATTAAAGCCACTGGAGCGGAAGCTGATTCCCACAGGGTTGTTTATTGAATTACCTCGTGGATACGAAGCCCAAATCAGGCCCCGAAGCGGGCTGGCTTTGAAAAAGGGAATCACGGTTTTAAATACACCGGGAACCATCGATGCTGATTACCGGGGCGAAATCGGGATTATTCTTGTTAACCTTTCGCAGGAGGATTTTGTTGTGGAGAATGGCGAACGAATCTGCCAGATGATTGTGGCCGCCCACGAAAACGTGGTATGGGAATTGGTTGAAGAGTTGGTCGAAACCGACCGGGGCGCTGGTGGTTTTGGCCATACCGGAAAAAAGTGAAAAAATGAAAAAAAGAATATCCTGGATTGTTTTGCTTATTGTTTCTGTGATTTTTGTTTCCTGTTCGGGAATGAAAAATATTGCCGTACCGGAAGTGGCGAAGGCAGAAGAAGAAGCTGTTGAAAAAACCGAACTGGAAGAGCAGAAGCAAAAAGAATTCGAATATTTGTTTGTTGAGGCATTAAAACAAAAAATGTTTGGAAATGCCCAAAAAACCATTCAGTTGCTTTCCAGTTGCCTGGAAATTGACCCGAATTCGTCGGCTGCTATGTACGAGCTGGCCAATGTTCACGCAGCGAATAACGATTTTACCAGCGCTTCGCTGTTACTCGAAAAAGCCATCAGCATCAATCCCGGAAACAAATGGTACCAGTTGCTGCTGGCCCAGATTTACCAGCAAATGCGTAAATTTTCGGAAGCGGCCGACATTTACACGCAACTGGCTCAAAAAGAACCCGAAAACCTGGAGTTCCTTTACATGAAAGCGGCACTTTTTGCCAATGCCAATAAAATTCCGGAAGCTATCGAAGCCTACAATGTTTTGGAACAAAAAACCGGAGTGAATGAACAAATTTCGGTGGCTAAACAGCAGTTATACGTTTCATCGGGGAAGGTTGAAAAAGCATTTGAAGAAATTCAAAAACTGATTGATTTTAACCCGGCAGAACCCAAATATTACGGGCTGTTGGCCGATTTATACCAAAGCCAGGGCGACAACGAAAATGCATTAAAAAATTATAATAAAATCCTCGAAATGGATCCGGGTAATGGATTTGTACGATTCTCGCTCGCCAATTTTTACCTCGATCAGGGCGACGAAGAAAAGTCATTTCAGGAAACCAAAGCCGGTTTTTCGAGCGATGAGGTTGATCTTCAAACCAAATTACAGTTGTTTATGATGCTCACGGCAAACCGCGAAAAATCGAAAGTGAACGACGAAAAAGAGGCGGAACTGCTCCAGCTACTGCTCGAAAAACATCCCGACGAATCGCTGGTTTATACCATTCAGGCGGAAAGTTTGCTCCGCAAAAACAAACTGCCCGAAGCCAGGGAGGCACTGTTGAAATCGCTTTCGCTCCAAATCAACGATTATATGTTGTGGGAACGGATTCTTTTCATCGATAACGATTTGCAGGACTGGCCTGCTTTGTATGAACACAGTCAAAAAGGGATTGATTTGTTTCCCAACCAGCCACAGGTTTATTTCTTTCATGCCATTGCCTGTGTACAACTCGAAAAATACGACGAAACCATTACAACCATTGATGATGGGCTTGATTTTATTGTGGATAATCCTCAGTTAAAAGGCCAGTTCCTGATGCTGAAAGGTGAAGCCGTATATAAACTGGGCCGTCACGACGAAGCATTTTCTCTTTTCGATAAATCGGTTGAGTTAGATCCTGATAATTTTATTGCATTGAACAATTTTGCCTATTATTTATCGCTGGCGGGTACAGATCTGGATAAAGCCGAACGGATGAGCGGGAAAGTAATCGAACAGTTTCCCGATAACTCCACCTATCTTGACACCCACGCCTGGGTATTGTTTAAAAAAGGGAATTATGTTCTGGCCCGTTTTTATATGCAATCGGCAATCAGCAATGGCGGTGAAACCAATGCCACGCTGCTCGAACATTACGGCGATATTTTGTATCAGCTCGAAAAGACAAGTGAAGCCCTGATTTACTGGCAAAAAGCCAAAGAAAACGGAGGTGATTCAGAAGTGCTTAACCGTAAAATTAAGGAACAAAAGTATTTTGAAAAATAGATGATGGAAATAACCCGGTTCATAAAAAAGTTCCCCGTTTTGATTTCTGTTTTGCTGGCTTTTGGTTTCTTTTCATGCCGCACGGTCAGGGAAATTCCCACAGTGGAAGTAAAACCAATGAGCACAGGAAGGTTGCTGAAAAAAGTGGAACAAAATGCCTTCGATTATAACGATTTTTCCATCAAACGAATTAACTGCCAGTTTTCGGACGACAACTCAAAAACATCTTTTAAAGCAACCCTGAAGGCTGAAAAAGATAAAAACATCCTGGTTTCCATCAGCAAGTTAAATATTCCGGTTGGCCGGGTTTTTTTAACACCCGACAGCGTGAAATATGTAAACTACATCGAAAAAAACTATTTTGTGGATGATTATTCTTTTTTAAGCCGGTTTTTGAATATCGACCTCAATTTTGAAACCATTCAGTCCATCATTTCCAACAACGTATTTTCCTACGGCGGCGAGCAAAAGAACCGCGATTTCAGGGATTACATTTCGTATATTGATTCGGAAATGTATGTGCTTCAATCGGTAAAAGAACGAAAACTGATCAAAATGGAAGAGAAGGGGAAACCGGAAAGAATGGAACGCCGGTTGAAACGGCTTGACGAAAATGCCATGATAACCCAAAAAATGTTTTTCAACCCGGTTAGTTTTGCGTTAACCCGTTTGATTATCGAGGATGTTTCGAACCACCGGAGTATGGAATTGATGTTCAGCGATTTCGAAAAAGTAAAAAACAAGGATTTTCCCGGCGCCATCGACATGAATTTTGTTTCGCCCGAAAATAACGTTTCGCTTAAAATCAGGATGGGAGGCTTTTCCACCGAAAAAATAACCTCTTCAGCATTTACTATTCCCGAAAAATATCAGCAAATCAGGGTGAAATAAGGGTGAATTTTTTTACATTCGCAAAAAGAATGTTGCCGGAACAACCGGCAACATTTTCAATAATTTTTTTGATTGAATTTGATTCGCGTGAAACCGCTGCCGGTCATCATCATTTTTTTAATCCTCCACCTGGCCTGTTTAGGCCAGGATGTAAGCGAATTGAAAAAAAAGAAGGAAGAGGCGGCCAAAGAAATTGAATATACCACGAAACTGCTGAACGAAGTTCAGAAAAACGAAAAGACCTCGTTACACCGCCTGCAGTTGCTAAACAGTCAAATCAGCCAGCGAAACCAGTTAATTTCCGGGATTAACGATGAAATCAAAGTTTATCAGGGTTTTATCGACATGAACACGGAGGTGGTAAAATGGTTTAAAGAAGATATGGAAGCGCTCAGGGAAGAATATGCCGAACTGGTCCGCTCGGCCTACCGGAATAAAAATGCCGGCGATCCAATAATTTTTCTCCTTTCAGCCGAAAATTTCAACCAGGCTTACCGGCGGCACATTTACATGAAAAGATATTCGGCTTACCGGCGTACCCAGGCTGAAACCATTGAAGCCCTTCAATCGCTGCTGAACGAAAAGGTTGTAAAGCTGGAACAGCAAAAAAAGATGAAGGAAGAGCTGGCGGGACAAACCCGTCAGGAGGCCCGGCAACTGGGCAGCGAAAAAAACCAGCAAAATTCGGTTATTCAGGAATTACAAAAACAACAGCGTTCGCTGCGCCAGAAACTGGATCAGCAACGCCGGGAAGAACAGCAACTGGAACGCGAAATTCAGCGGATCATTGAGGAAGAAGCCCGAAAATCAGCCGGGAAAACCACCCCGGGTTTTGCGTTAACACCCGAGCAAAAACTGATTGGCGACAATTTCGAACAGAACAAACGACGGCTTCCCTGGCCTGTGGAACGCGGTGTTATTACCGAACGTTTTGGCGTACATTCACATGCCGTATTGAACAATGTGCAGGTTCGAAACA
>CAZHKI010000298.1:0-5396 GCA_964533365.1 uncultured Maribellus sp.
CATCTCCCTGAACTCGGGGCGGTTGATGGTTTTCCCATATGAAGCGCGCAGCAGGTTTTTTTCGTTAATGTTATACGATAGGTTGGCCGACAAAAAGAAATCGGTGGTATCGCGCACAATGGCCTGGCTTTCGCCGCCTTCCACTATCTCGTAGAAATTGTCGATTTCGCGTTTCCAGTGCTCCATTCGCACACCGCCATACAATTTAATTTTTTGGGTGAACGGAATATTCAATCCAAAATAGCCAGCCTGCAAATCGTCGGTGGCATCGTAGCTGTCTTTGGCGCGGGTGTTGTCGCGGTACGAAAGACCGTGTTGCGTGTAGGGTGTTGTACGGTCGAAATAAAAATTCTCTTCAGCAAAAATTTCGTTTACAGGTTGATAAAAGATGTCAGGCGGATTTTTTGTAGCCACCACACCAATCAACCTTGAATCGAGTTCGCGGATTTTCTTTTCGTAAAAACCACCTGCTTTTACCTGCCAGTCAGTTTCGGAGCCAAACAATTTAAAGTCGTGCGTGAAATCGAGTTTGCCGTCCAGGATGTCTTCCTTCATATCAATCCAGAGTCTTCCGGCCAGATAGGGATTGGGTACGTTCTGAATGCACAGGTAATAATCGTTGAAATGCTCGCTGCCTTCGTCAAGCACTTTTACTTCTGTTAAACGGCGGTTGTCGGGCTTGTTTTTTTTGGTCAGTCCGTAACCCAGCATCCAGTTGAGTCGGGTGCGGTTTTGGTTAAAATTTTGCTCGCCGGCGAACTGGCTTGAGTAAACCGTGCGGCTGTCGTAACGCAGGTCGGTCATTCGCAGTGTTTCAACATTGTAATAGTTGATACCGTTTCGCAGCGAAGTGGTTTTGGTGCCAATCTGGTTAAAAAAGTTGCGGAATTCGAGTTTCTGGTTTTTTCCGTAAATAAAGTTCCAGTTGAAAATCACACCCATTTTGTTGTCGGCTTTTGCCTGCTGGTCGGTAAAATCGAAATCTTTCACCACTTTACCAAGTACTTCGTCGTAACCCTGATATTCGGCACGCTGGTTTTCGGTGAAAGTGTTGGTAGTACTGTAGTTTACAGAAGTAATATTCCCGATGGAAATTTTACCCAGCACAAAACGGTGGAGCAGGGTGGAAGAAAGGCTTTGGTCGAGAAAAGGCGATTTGGTTGAATACTCCCAGTTGTTGGGGAAAAGCAGCGAAATGCGGTTGATTTCGTCGGTTTTCTGCAGGTATTCACTGGCATTGGGCCACACATACAAACCGGAAAATTCTTTGGCTCCGGGCACCCCGTCAGGGATGGCGCGGGTTCCGTTGTCGTAACCCAGCCAGTCGGTTTTGCTGCCATCGTGGGTTAAAACTTTATCGTTAAAAGTTGAATTCTGAATAAACTTATTTCCGTAGGTGATGCTGAAAGCATTCTGGTCGGCCACGTTTTTTGTTTTTACTTCGATGGCGGCACCGGCAAAATCAGCGGGCAGTTCGGGCGCCGGACTTTTATAAATCAGAATATTTTCAATCATCCCGCTGGGAATGGCGTCGAACGAAAAAGCGCGTTTGTCGGCTTCGAAACTGGGCGCTGTGGCATTGTTGAGCATCACCGAATTGTAACGTTCCACCAGCCCGCGAACAATCACAAAACGCCCGTCGGTAATGGTAATTCCGGGTACGCGGCGGATGACTTCGGCAGCGTCTTTGTCCTGTGATTTGCCGATTTGCTGCGCGCTGATACCGCTCATAATCAAATCAGAAGATTTCAGCGACGAAATGAGCGACATTTCGGTGTCTTCGCGTTTTTTCGCCACCACCTGCACCTCGCCAATGTCGAGTGTGGCTGGTTGAAGCGAAACATTCAGCACGGTATCCCTGTCGCTGGCCAATTCAACCGGGATGATCCGGGTTTCGTACGAAATAAATGAAATCACCAGGTTGTATTTCCCGGGATTTACTTTCGGAATGATAAACTCGCCGTCGAAATTGGTAATGGTACCCTGGGTTGTTCCCTGGATGAGCACCGTGGTCCCGATGAGTGATTCGCTGGTTTTTGAATCGGTGACTGTTCCTTTGATGATGCCGGTTTGGGCAAAGGCCAATTCAGATAGAATAAGCAATAAAATGCTGAGAACTTGTCGTTTCATTCTGTTTAAAAATCTTGCAGTGTATTGTATTCAAGGGCCAAAGAAACCTGCTAATTGTTACAGAACGATTAATAATCACTTAAGGATGGGTTACATTTTTGGGTATGGAAAAGGGACATTATCTGAAACCGTTGGCAGGACTGAATTGGAGGGAGTGTGATTTTTTTGTTTTTTTCAACAGCAACGGTTCTATTTTTTTGCCAGCAAAAACAGAAATTCAACCCCACCTTTTGGGCGGTTTCGTGCTGAAATTTCGCCTTTGTGCAGTTGAACGGCATTTTTAACAATGGCCAGTCCCAGCCCGGTTCCGCCGGCTTCGCGGGTTCGGCCGTGGTCAACGCGGTAAAACCGTTCGAAAATGCGCGGCAGGTGTTCTTTCGGGATGCCGGCGCCGGTATCGGCATACAAAAAATAGTAATGCTTGTCGTCCTCGTGGTAAATACGGATGGAAATTTCAATATCCGGACCGGCATAATTGATGGAGTTTTCCACAAAATTCTGAAAAATGGAAAACAGCAACGCCGCGTTACCATTGATGATTACACCGGGTTTTACTTCGCTGCTAAACCGGATGTTTTTTTCTTCCATTCGGTTGGCAAAGTTTTCATACACTTCATCGATCACCTTTTTGATGTCGGTGGGCTGAAACCGGAACAGTTCGCCGGCGTCTTCAATGTTGTTGAGCAACGAAACATCGTTGATCAGGTGGGTCAGCCGTTCCGACTGGGAGTAGGCTTTTTGGAGAAAATATTGTTGTTTTTCCCGGTTTTCCGGAGGGTTTTCGAGCAGGGTTTCGAGGTACCCTTTTATGGAAGCCAGCGGGGTTTTCAGTTCGTGGGCAATGTTCGAGGTAAGTTGCTGTTTCAGCAACCGGCGCCTTTCCAGCCGGGTAATATCGGTGATTAGAATCTCGAAACTGTTGTCGGCAAAAACGATACTTTCGATTTTATAATACCGCTCGTCGCGCGAAACCACATCTTCGAACTTGGGCAACGTTTCAAAATCAAGGGAATAATTCAGCCCGGTATGGTTGCTCAGAAAGCGGTTCAGTTTTTTGAAATCGCCGATGGTGAAAATATCGGTTGGCGATGTCACCGGGTTTTTCGAAATGAAGTTGATATACTGGAAAAACTGACTGTTTGAAAGGGTGATTTCCTTTTCGGGCGAAAAGAAAGCGATGCCTTCGTTCAGGGCATTCAGGTGGTTCAGCAATTTTTCCTTTTCGTTCGATAACTCGTCTTTTGTTTTTTTTAGGTTGTTGTAAATCCGGGTGATTTGGCTGCCGATAATTCCCAGTTCGTTGTCGGGGAATGTGGTGTCGTGCCCGACCAGTTCGTTTTTACCGGCTTTGATCGAAAAATCCTGCAACTGGGTGATGGCACTCGAAAGTTTCCCGGTAACCAGATAAAGTACAACCCCTATTCCGGTAAAAATCAGGATGATGAAAACGATGTAGTTTTTTTCGGCTTGCAGGAAATTTTTGATGGCCACATTGTAGACCACGGCGGTACGGATAAAATAGCCGGGAAACTGTTTGGCATAATAGTAATAATCAACGTTTGTGGTGGCCGAAGTCCGGATGTTGGAACCTTTGGAGTGTTGCAGCGCCTTTTGAATTTCGGGCCTCACCAGGTGGTTTTCCATATTCCGGTAATCGGAAACGAAACTGTCGTACAAAACATTCCCGTCTTTCGCGATGATGGTAATCCTTGTGTCGGGTTGTGGGATGATGTTCTCAATTTCCCTGATCCGATCAAGTTGGTTATTGCCCGGCAACTGGTTTTGTTCGATAAACCGCCAGGTGATTTCGGTGATGTTGTCGAGGGTATTTTCAAGCTGGGCCGTACGGTATTTTTTTTCGCGTTCGTACTGAAACCCGAGAATAGCCACCGAAAAAAGGATAAACACGATGAAAAAATAGAGGAATATTTCGCCGCGGAATGATTTTTTTTTCACAGGATGGTTTTTCGTTCATTATCAGGGTTGAAAACAGTAACCGTAGCCCGATTTCCCTTTGATGTAATCGCCGTATTCGCCGATTTTTTTTCGCAGGCGGGCAATGTTAACATCTACATTCCGTTCGGTCACAATCACATCGTCGTTCCAGATTCGGTTCAATATCTCGTCGCGGCTGATGAAATGTCCCTGGTTTTTGAGCAAGAGGGCAAGAATTTCATATTCTTTGCGAGTCAGGTTGATGTTTTCGCCGGCAATGGAAACGGTTTTTTTCCGGGAGTCGATCCATAAATCGTTAATGCCCAGTTTTTGGCTCTCTTCTTTTTGAACCGCACCGCGTTTTAAAATGGCTTTGATACGGGCCACCACTTCCCTGATGGAGAAGGGTTTCGAAATGTAATCGTCGGCGCCCACGTTGAAGCCAGTGAGAATGTCGTTTTCCTCATTTTTGGCCGTGAGGAATACAACCGGCACCGTGAGGTTCTTTTCTTTCCGGATAATGTTGGCGGTTTTGTAGCCCGAAATCCCGCCCATCATCACATCCAGCAGAATCAGGTCGAATTCTTCGAGTGGCTTTTTCAGCGCCTCTTCGCCCGAGTGGGCAATTTCAATCACAAATCCTTCGCTTTCGAGGTTAAACTGCAATATCTCGCACAGGTCTTGCTCGTCATCAACAATCAGTATTTTGTGGTCTTTTTCCATATAAGCCGGATTTTTTTACTAGGTATTGCAAAGCTCGTCATTCATTTTTATCCGGTTATTAAAAACAGGTTAATAATTACATTTTCCGTTTAATTATTTCTAACATTTGATTAACACCGGGTTAATCTTTTTTTAATAATGGTGTTTCGGCATTATGACTTCGAGGCAACGATTAGAAATTCATGTCATTTCTATTGCAGGTTCATTTATATTTGTAATCAACAAAATCAACCAAACTGTGTTTTCTGTAGTTAGTCGAAAGGATAGCACAGTTTTTAACAGGATTGCCGGATGAGAGTAAGCGTTTTTATATTTCTTTTTCTGATCATTTCAGTACAGGGATTTTCGCAGGAAGGTGCTTTTGTTCCATCGGGAAAAGCATTTGCAACCATCTATGCCAATTTTCATCAGGGCATCAGCGGAACTGCCACCGACGAGGCTGCTTTTGAACTGGTGCGAGGGTATATTGGTTACGAATACACGTTCAGTCCCGAATTTTATGCCAAAATCAATGTGGATGTGGGAAGCCCCGACGACCTTTCGGCTTATGCAAAAGCCCGGCGGTACGCTTATTTTAAAAATGCATACCTTCAGTATTCGCACCAGCA
>CAZHKI010000299.1:0-5375 GCA_964533365.1 uncultured Maribellus sp.
ACTTTATCTCAAAATCGATTGTTGAAAGTTTAGAATTCGAATTAGATAAATCTATGGAAGATTTAGGAACATTCTTTAAATGCGGTGGTGGTGAAAATGATAGTAATGATTTTCTGATCTATGAACAATTTTTTGACAATGATCAAGGGGAATATGTTTATTCAATTTCTTCACTTGAGATAATGGAGAAAAATGAAAATGGAAAATTTAGATACCATGTTGATAATGATGGCCTTAATTTTAGTGTAAAAACAGGATTGGCATTAATAGAAACGTTTGATAATATTATGACTCAATCATATATAACAGTTGAAAGTATTTCGGAAAATGAAATTGAATTAGTTGAAAGAATGGAATTCTCAGGAGATGTTAGTTCGTTGATAATTTCCAAAACAAAATATAAAGCTATCTTACCGACTGTTGAAACTAGAGTTGAAGAACTGCAAACACTCGCTTTTGAAGATGAATATTAAAACCTGTGACTTAAAATCAATAACTTACCAAAGTATTAACCGATATGAAAAAAATACTTATTCTCTTAATCTTGTTGATTTCCTTCGGAGTTGCCAATTGTCAAAACATTTATAATAATTCGGGTGAAAGAATTGGTTTTGTAAAGGGAGAAAATTATTATAATAATTCTGGCAACAGAATTGGCTTTATAAGTGATCAAAACGTTTTTGATGGTTCAGGAAATAGGCTAGGATCGATACAAGGTGAATCCCTTTATGACAAATCGGGTAGCAGAATAGGCTTTTTTAGTGGGAGTTCCTATTTTGATAGTTCAGGAAACAGAATGGGGCAAATCAAGGGAAAGAACTTCTATGATAGTTCAGGGAATCGAATTGGATATACTGATGACTTGACTCAAAAACAATTGATCTTATTCCTGTTCTTCTTTTTAAAATAATTAGTATTTGTAAAAAAGTCAGGTCATCAATCTAAATCATTACCGAAAAATTTGAAATTAATTCTACTGTACCGTAATATACTCATACTCGGAGGATTATTTAATTTAATTTTGTCCTAATCCAACTTAAGCCAAACAAATAATTTTATTCCGGAGCTATCCAAGATCCTCCTGAAATCAAGCATCCCAGCGTGAAGCCAAACAACATTTCGATTTAAACTTTAATAAATCATCAATAGGAAATCTTGCCAAGATTCTTGCCACAAAAAAGGAAAAAACCGGAAAAATCAGGAAAAAAATTGAAATAGTTTTATTTTAATGACAAGTGGTACAAATAGATGACAAATCATACATGTCAATCCTAATCAACTCATAATCAGGTGGTCCCTGGTTCAAGCCCAGGTGGGCCCACATTATAAGGGAAAATTGATTTTATATCTGTTTTCCCTTTTTTTAATAAGTTCTTCGTTCATCCGGCTCCAGCTCCTTTAGCCTGGCCGCGCTTGCCAATTATAACCACTTTTGCGGTAAAAGAAATGTGTTCCAGTGTGTTTCTGGCTGGGAAAGATCAGAAACGGATTTAGGCTAAAGATCTTTTGTTCTTCCCCTTCAGTCTGGCAAAAACAGTTATCGATTTCGAAAACAAAACAGCCAATTCCACTGTTTTCGGGCTGGCCAAACGAAAAGCAATTTTCAGGAAGGAATGGGTGCTGTAATCGTTTTAGATACGCCTGATTCATTCGCTGGGCATGTTGAACACTAAAGTGGAAACTGATGCGACTGGTCTGTTTGTGGCTTCGTCGTACAGTTACGGAAGTACCCGCGATTGGGCACGGTTCGGACTGCTTTTTCTAAATAACGGTATGTTTGCCGGCGACACCCTGCTTTTGCGCGAATGGGTTGATTTTATGAAAACCCCGGCCGAAGCTTCCAATCATATTTATGCCGGAACATTCTGGCTCAGGGAATCAAATCCGGAACAGACACTTTCCGATGTACCCGACGACGTATTTTTTGCCGATGGGTTCCTGGAACAACAAATTTATATTATCCCCTCGAAAAACCTTGTGGTCGTGCGAATGGGCTACGGATTAGATAATTTCAACCTGAACCATTTTCTGAAAGAAATTATCGCCACCCTGTCGATAAACTGAACCAGTGGTACCTGTAAAACATTCATTTGTGGTGACTAATTTTTTTTCCTATCATTTTGCAAGCCTTTTCCTGAGAAATACGTATTACCTTACAATTCCAACCAACAGAAAGCCAATAGATTCCAATATATTTTTATTGACTATCAACTATTTGAAAACTTTTTCAAGGACGATTATGTAACAAAATAATATGTATTTAGAAATATCCACCTTTTTCGGTGATGTCGTGAACGGATTGCCCCTCGCGTACCCATTCAAAAATTCGTTTTTCATTCTCTTTGATTTCTTCAGCACGAAGGAGGACATCGAATGCGATATCACGGGGAACGACCAGAACTCCGTCAATATCTCCCAAAATCACATCGCCCGGTTTAATCAATACATCACCTATTTTGACAGGAACCTGGTAATGCGTAATTAAACAGCGGCCAAGGCTTCCGTTTGAGATTCGATATTCATAAAATACCGGGAAATCAGCCTCCAGAATCTGATGTGTGTCGCGGATGCCACCATCAATACAGGCAGCCTTAACTTTTTTACTTTTGGCAGTGGCAGTCATTACTCCTCCCCATAACGTTGCTTTTTCGTCACGGCTTGTATCCCAGATTACAAAAGCATCTTTGTGCATTTCATCAAGCATTTGCACCCGAAATTCCATCTCTCCCTGTATCTTAACGTTTGGAGAACTTTTCACCGTAAAAGCAAAACCTGCCACCGACCTGTATTCTCTTAAAGGAATTATTCGTTTGGGCAAAGCCTGTTCCAGAAGGCAAAATTCACGCAAAACATCGTTAACTGCTCCGGTATAGAGTTTTTCGAACCGGGAAAGCAGTTCTTCGTCCGGAATTGGAAATGAAGTTTTCGATATTCCTTCTCTTTCAGCAATCAATCTCTCCAGGTTCATCATTCCCACTTCTTTTTTATACTGATCAACACTCATAGTTCAAGATATTAAAATTTATGTATTCCATTTTTTTAAAAATTCAGCCCCATTCCTCCGTCAACATATAAATCCTGACCGGTAATATACCGGCCGGCATCGGAACATAAAAGCAGGGCAGTCGCAGCGCAGTCAACGGGTTCGCCGATAAATCCAAGCGGGATTTTTGCTTCAACACTTTTTTTGTAACCATCATCTTTCAGAACTTCTTCGTTTCTTCCGGTGAGAATGGCTCCGGGTGCCAGGTTGTTAATAGTTATTCCGGAGGAGCCGAATTGCGGGGCCAGGCTTTTTACCATACTCACCTGTGCCACCTTCGATGCAGCGTAAGCAATCATCTGCTGATGAGGTCTGATTTGCTGAACACTCCCGATGGTCACAATACGTCCCCATTGTTTTTTTTGCATTTGAGGATAAAATTCCTGAATAAGAAAAAGCGATGCCCGAAGATTTGTGTTGATTTGAGTTTCAAATTCTTCTGGTGTTACCTGATCCCAGGATTTACGAAACTGTACCGATGCATTTAATACCAATATATCTACCTCCAGTTTGTTTTTGGAGACATATTCTGAAATTATTTTTGGAGCACTGACATTGGAAAGATCGCTGGCGATAAGGTGACAGTTGACTCCCCGGTTGGTTACCTCACGGCAGGTTTCTTCAGCAAGTTCTTTTCCGGAGCGGTAGTTGATGATCAGATTGGCGCCAAATTCTGCCAATGCCAGCGAGATGGCCTTTCCGATGCCCTGACTTCCACCGGTAACCAGGGCTGTTTTTCCATTCAGGTTGAATAAATTTTTTAGTTCCATATTATCTGTAATAAAGTGTTAATCCCCTGTTTTTTATTTTGTATGAAAGAATTTGTCCCTGATCTGCCTCTGTTACAACCAGCCCAAGTTTTCCAAACGGGTCGAAGGCACAACTGGTCGGTCTTTTCCCCGGACATGCAATGGATTCGGTTTGTTGTCCTCTTTTATCATAAATATTAATAACACTTTCATTAAAAATGGCGGCATACAAATTTTCAAATTCATCAAATGTAATTCCGTCCGGGCCCCATGGGCCATCTCCGGCTTTCGCAAAAGGGCGTTCATTTCGAAGTTCGAGTAATGTTGAATTCCACTCGGCAATCCAAAGTTTTTGCCGGTAGGTTTCAGCGAATATAAGAGTCCTGGCATCGCTGCCAAGGGCCAATCCATTGGTGAAATATTTATTTGCGGAGATTACTTTTGCCCTGTTTTCTCCATTGGGCAATACGCAAATGGTTGAAAGCGGTTCTTCACGGCCGTCGGCATGGTCGGAGAACAGCAGGTTGCCTGCATTGTCAAAGATCAAATCGTTTGGGCGTTTCAGGCGATTACCTTCAATTGTATCGTTGCAGACTGTTTGAAAAGTTTGGTGAACAGGATCGAATATTCTGATTTCTCCCCGTCCGCTGTCGCAAAACCAAATGCAACCGCTTTGGTCAATCATTGCCCCGTTTGGCGTTCCGTCCACATCGAAACGGGCCAGTTTTTCCCCGTCCCATTTGGAAAGGTTCCCGCCTTTGATCTCTACAAACCAAAGATTGCCTTCAAAATCAAAGACGGGGCCCTCCGGGAAATTCAAACCTGATATAATTGATTGATAAATCATTTTTATTAGATACTTCCTACGATGGGGAACCAGTCCGGCCGGTATTCATCCTGGTGGAACCGGGCATAATAGTCTCCCTTTTCGTTGTAATAACGTTCATATTTTTCCATTTTTTCCTCGTCCAGTTCAACACCTAATCCCGGACCTTCGGGTACTTTTATACACCCATTTTCATATTTCATCAATCCTCCCTTGATGATGTCGTCGGTCAAATAGTGGTAGTGAGCGTCACCGGCAAAGGTCATGGTTGGAATTGTAGATGCGGTGTGTATCATAGCAGCCAGTTCAATTCCAAATTCAGCGCCGCTGTGCATGGCTACTCCGAGATTGAATGTACGGCAAACCGCTACCAAATCTTTCACCCCTTTCGGGCCTTCCCAGTAGTGAAGATCTGTGAGTACAACATCAACTGCCCCCATTCGGATGGCCGGCCCGAGATCATCAAATTTATTGGGGTACATATTGGTCGCAATGGGTATGCGGATTTGTTTCCGAACGGCAGCATTTCCTTCCAGACCCCAGGAAGGATCTTCAAAGTATTCAGGATTGAGATCTTCCATAATTTTTCCCATTTGCACTGCAGTGGTAACCGACCAAACTCCGTTTGGATCGATGCGGAGCCCAAAGTCTTCCCCCAGGTTTTTCCGGCACAATTCCAATACCCTGACTTCCTCCCGTGGTTTCATTACTCCGGCCTTGAGTTTCATAGAATTGACTCCCAGCTCTTCGTGCAACT
>CAZHKI010000300.1:0-5335 GCA_964533365.1 uncultured Maribellus sp.
ATACAAACTGTCGCCACCCGGAATCCGGACATTAATATCTTGGTTCGCTTGTATGCCGTTAATATTCAGCCGGAAAGGGGAATTTATTCCGCCAGCTAATTGGATTTTTGAGATGTTGACCGTTTGTTTCGACGGATTTTTTACGGTGAACCATTGGGTGGTGGAACCAATGGTGGAAAAAATCGTGTCGAATGTTATGGTGTCGGTTGTGAACTCCAGCTTTACCATCGGGTCGGAGGTAAATTCTTCTTCCTGACACGAAAAAAACATGATTCCTGCCCCAAAAAGTAAAACAAAAAAATATAATCGCGACATGCTGAATTTTTTAATAAAACGAAAGTATGGATTTTTTCATATTTGTTCGCCGAAATATTTATGGGCAATCCCGGTTTTTTGATGAAATCAATATCTTTGATGTCATCAAATCAAACCAGAACAGCTACCATGAAGAACCTGATTTACCTGTTTCCCCTCGTTTTATTTTTTTCGAACTGCCAAACCACAAAAATGCCGGAAACGGATTATCCCATTCAGCCCGTTTCGTCGCAGCAGGTGGAACTGACCGATAATTTCTGGTCGAAACGAATCGAAACCAACCGTGAAGTGACCATCCCGTATTGTTTCGGGAAATGTGAGGAAACCCACCGTATTGCCAATTTTGAAGTGGCCGGTGGTTTAATTGAAGGGACATTTGAAGGGATTCGTTACAACGATTCCGATGTTTTCAAGATTATGGAAGGTGCAGCCTACTCGCTTCAGCAAAAATACGATCCGGAACTGGATCTATACCTGGACAGTTTGATAACCAAAATTGCTGCTGCCCAGGAAGACGACGGATATTTATATACTATCCGCACCATAAGGGGCGATTCGGCCATGACCGACCGCGAAGGGAAAAACCGCTGGGAAAAAGTCAGGATGCACAGCCACGAATTATACAACGTGGGACACATGTACGAAGCAGCGGCAGCTCATTTTCAGGCCACCGGCAAAACCAGCTTTTTGGATGTTGCCCTTAAAAATGCTGAACTAATCCTCTCGGTTTACGGGCCGGATAAGCGGCACGATGCCCCTGGCCACCAGGAAATTGAAATTGGCCTTTCGAAACTGTACCGGATTACCGGCGAAAAAAAATACCTCGATCTGGCGCAATTTTTTCTCGACGAACGTGGAAAATCGGATATCCGCAACTACGAAAGCGACAATCCGTGGGAGAATGGCGCATACTGGCAGGATCACAAACCGGTGCTGGAACAGAAAGAGGCGGTGGGACATGCCGTGCGTGCTGTTTACATGTATTCAGGAATGGCCGATGTGGCCGCTTTGACCGGAAACCGGCAATATATTGATGCGATTGATACCATTTGGGAAAACGTGGTCGGAAAAAAATATTACATCACCGGCGGGATTGGCGCCCTGTACGAAGGAGAAGCTTTTGGCGAAAATTACCAGCTTCCAAACCGCGCCTACAATGAAACATGTGCGGCCATTGCCAATGTTTTCTGGAATCACCGCATGTTCCTGATGAAAGGCGAAGGCAAATACATTGATGTGATGGAACGAACCCTTTACAACGCAGTACTTCCGGGTATTTCATTCGAAGGAAACACCTTTTTCTATCCCAACGTTTTGGAATTCGACGGGAAAGATCCGTTTAACCAGGGCGCTGCCGGACGAAAACCCTGGTTCGACTGTTCCTGCTGTCCTTCCAATCTTTCCCGCTTCATTCCCGCAATCCCGAATTATATTTATGCCCAAAAGGATAACCAGATTTTTGCCAACCTTTTCATGGCAAGCAAAACCAATTTCACCGTCAACAGGGATCAGTTTCAGATTGAACAGGAAACCAAATATCCGTGGGAAGGAACAGTTCTATTTAAAGTTTTTACTGATAATTCTCCCGAGTTCAGTTTAAAAATCAGGGTTCCGGGCTGGGCCCAAAATCATCCGGTTCCGGGGAATCTGTATTCCTACCTGGAAAAATCCGGACAAGAAGTTCGTCTTCTCATCAATAACGAACTTTATCCGGCAAACGTGGTTGACGGGTATATTTCTGTTGACCGGAGATGGAACAATGGCGATGTGGTTGAACTGGTACTCCCGATGGGTGTCCGCAAAGTTGTCCCCAACGAAAACATCAGTGAAATTGCAGGGAAAGTGGCTGTCGAACGCGGCCCGATTGTATATTGTGCCGAACAGGCCGATAATCCGCAAGGGGTATTGAATCAAAAAATTGCTGATGAACAAATTTTTAATCCGAAATTCGATGCCAACCTTTTGCAGGGTGTTGTAAAACTGGAGTCGGAAGATTTGATCATGGTACCTTATTATGCCTGGAGCCACCGGGGGCTGGGCGAGATGGTGGTTTGGTTCAATCAAAAATAACAGATTTCCTTCCGGGTCAGACACAAATAATTGCTGGAAAGGCTACACAATAATCAGGATGAGTACCAGTAAGATCAGCAGCATGAATAGTACAAACTGATTTCGTACAAATAATCCAAGAAGGATGAGTATTTCCACCTCTTCGTTGCAGGTGGAGCATAGTTCAATTTCGCCTTTGTCTTTGGTTATGAATTCGTTGGAAGTGTAAGTGATAATTTCGTCGCCGTTAAATTTCCACGACCAGCGCGATTGCCAGAAATTCTTAATTTCCAGCTCGAAACGTTTGCCATTAATGACCACATCGCTGCGAGGGTTGAATAAATTGATCATCACTGTTGCCAGCAACGATTGGTCGTTGGCATCAAAAATTTCCAGTTTCGAAAGAAAAAATTCACGGTTCAGCAGGAATAGTTTCCCGTTGATCATGGCTTGTGCCCGGGAACTAATCATATTGTCCCACTGGATTTTCCCAATCAGTTCGTTACCCCTTACAATTTCGAGCTTCGACCCAAAAACATCTTTCGACCACCGCAATTTTTCCATCACACGATCCTTTCAGAAACAAAAATGCAAGTTAAAAAATTATCGTGATTTATTGGTTGGTACAGTTTTGTACACAGTTGGCATTAATTTTTTTTTAGAATCTTTAACGAAAAAATGCCGGATTCAAGCGAAACCGGCATTTTGTATGGCGTATTATTGTTATTTGTTTATGGAATCAAAACCTGGTTGATTACATGGACTACCCCGTTTGAGCCCTGAATGTCAGCGGCAACCACCGTGCTGTTGTTGATTTTTACTCCACCGGTAAGATTGACACTGATTTTCTTGCCATTAAGTGTTCCCACTTCACCTGCGGTCAAATTGGTTGAGAGTACATTTCCCGAAACCACATGATAGGTAAGAATAGGCACCAACTGTTCGGCGGTTAAGTCATTTACTCCGGTGATGCCAAGTTGAGTGAACAGGGCGCTGAATGCATCGTTGGTTGGGGCAAATACCGTAAACGGGCCTGCTCCGTTCAATGCGTCAACCAAGCCGGCTTTCACAACAGCCTGAACCAGCGTGGTAAAATTCGAATTGGCAAGTGCCACACTCACTACCGTTGGCGGCAGAATCACTTTATCAACTACATGTACCACCCCGTTTTCAGCTTTAATATCGGCTGCCGTTACTTTTGTATTTTTGTTGATGGTAACACCTTCTTCCACGTTTACATACATTGAAATGCTGTTTCCGTTGAATGTTGAAAGCGTTGGCACATACCCCGATTTCAAATCTTTGGAATAAACCACACCCGATACAACATGGTATTTCAGGATATTGCCCAGCGTGGCAGCGTCAACTTGATCAAGGCTGGTTAAACCCAAATCTTTCAGGAGTGCAGCAAAAGCTGCATCGGTAGGTGCGAAAACGGTCAGATTGTTTTCTGTACTCAGAAAATCGGCCAACCCGGCTTTAACTGCGGCTTGGAGCAGTACATTAAACTGACCGGCCGACTGGGCCACTTCCACGATGTTTTTTTTATCCATCTGAACCATTTCATCTTCTTTTTCACAACCTACAAACAAGGTAGTTACAGCGAGAAGGATAACCGGAATAAATTTCAAATTTGTTTTCATCTTTTTTACGTTTTAATTTTTGTTTTTCATTTAATAATTGATTGTTCCCAGATTTTCTGTTTTTGTTCTCCTGTTTTCAAAATGTTTAACTACCAATAATACATTTTTAAACAAAAATTGTTCAAATATCATCATAATATTTTAAACAATAGCATAAAATTTATCTAAATAGTTCTGAAAATCAGTAAAATAAATTATATGTTAAAAATAGTTAATTGATGAAAAATTATCACTCAAAAATCACCTTTATAAAAGTTAAAAAAGCCATTCATGCAAAAACTGACCGAAAAAGCGGGTTTGATTCAAAATCAAAATGCCCGGGAAATATGAATTTTGTTAATATTCAGTTAAAAACAGATGTTTTTCAGGCAGCCAATCTTTTATTTAAGCTAATTTTGCAACTCGATTTTCAAAAACAATTTTCAACATGGGAGAGAAAGAACTAAAACTTTTTACTGATTTTGCCCCCGTAACCACAGCGGAATGGGAAGCAAAAATCAATGCCGATTTGAAAGGCAAGGATTACGAAAGGGCGTTGGTTTGGAAAACGTACGAAGGAATAAATGTCCGTCCGTACTATCGTCGTGAAAACCTGGAAAGTGTCAGCTACCTTGACACGCTGCCCGGTGAATTTCCGTATGTCCGCGGAAACAAAAAAAATAATAACGACTGGCATATCCGGCAGGATATTTATGTAAAAGATTTTGAAGCTGCCAACAAAAAAGCGCTGAACGTTTTAGGAAAAGGCGTTACCTCGCTGGGTTTTTATTTTGATTGCTGCCGGAAAATCACCAAAGCTGATCTGTCGGTTTTACTGAAAGACATTTGTTTGCAGGCTGCCGAAATCAACTTTGTTTGTCCGTGCGAAAACTGCAATTGTGCCGAAGCTTTTACCGAATATGTGATTTCGGAAGGAAAATGGGACACTGATAAAGTGTTCGCATCGACGGCAATCGATCCGGTTGGTTCGTTTGTTCTGAAAGGTAAATTCGAAACTGCCGCTTTTGAAAACCTGAAAACGGTTATCGAAAAAACCCGGGCGTTGAAAAAATTCAGGATTATCGGGATTCACGGAAATTACTTTGCCAACAGCGGTTCGTCCATTGTACAGGAACTGGCATTTTCGCTGGCCCAGGGAGCTGAATATCTTACCCGGCTCACCGAACGGGGATTATCGGTTGATGAAGTTGCTAAAAAAATCAAATTCAATTTTGGCATTGGCAACAACTACTTTATGGAAATTGCAAAATTACGCACCGCCCGGCTGCTTTGGGCCCAAATTGTAAAAGCATACCAGCCGGAATGCGACTGCGCTGCCAAACTGGTTG
>CAZHKI010000301.1:0-3474 GCA_964533365.1 uncultured Maribellus sp.
TCAGATTGGAGAAGTTTCGGGAGCCGGTCTATGCCGCAGATATTTTAATCATCTAATTACCTCAATTTTGAAATAAACGTATGAAGCAGATTGTTATTTTCGGGGCAGGGCGTTCGTCCCATTCGTTAACCCGCTATCTCGAAGAAAATGCACGGCAGTTGGACTGGCGGATACAAATTGTCGATTTGGAAGCGGGCAAAAACAAGGATTCAGAATTCATCCGGTATTCTGTTGCCGACGTAAAAGACGAGGCGGCGCGGGATGCAGAAGTTCAGCAGGCCGATTTGGTGATTTCCATGCTGCCGGCGCGGTTTCACAGGTGGGTGGCCATGTCGTGTATAAAATTTTCAAAAAATCTGCTCACCGCCTCATACGAAAGTCTGGATATGAAAAGTTTTGAAAAAGAGGTGGAAACCCGGGGATTGTTTTTTCTGAACGAGTGCGGCCTCGATCCGGGGCTCGACCACATGTCGGCGATGAAGCTGATTGACCGGATAAAAGGGCAGGGGCACGAACTGCTGGGATTCGAATCGTTTACCGGCGGGCTGGTGGCGCCCGAATCGGACGACAACCCCTGGCATTACAAATTCAGCTGGAACCCGCGCAATGTGGTTGTGGCAGGGCAGGAGGGGCCGGCAAAATTCATTCAGAACGGAAAATACAAATACATTCCCTACCATCGTCTTTTCCGAAGGACCGAACTTATCGACATAGAAGATTACGGGCAGTTTGAAGGGTATGCCAACCGCGATTCGCTGAAGTACATCGAAAAATACAACTTGCAGGGAATCCCTACCATTTACCGCGGCACACTGCGCCGGCCTGGTTATTGCCGGGCCTGGAACGTGTTTGTGCAGTTGGGCGCCACCGACGACTCGTATTACATGGAGAATGTGGAAAACATGACCTGCCGCGAATTTATCAACTCGTTTTTGTATTACCACCCCACCGATTCGGTGGAACTGAAACTGTACCACTACATGCATATCGACCAGGATTCCGATATCATCGGAAAACTGAAATGGCTGGGCATTTTCGACAACACTAAAATCGGGTTGAAACGAGGCACTCCCGCGCAGATACTGGAACACATCCTGCAGCAAAAGTGGCAGTTGCAGCCCGGCGATAAGGATTTGGTGGTGATGTGGCACAAATTTGTCTATCGCGAAAAGGGCACCGGCAACGAGAAGAAACTCACCAGCTCGCTGGTGGTTACCGGCGACGACGACCAGCAGACAGCCATGGCAAAAACCGTCGGGATGCCGCTGGGGATTGCCGCAAAACTGGTGCTCACCGGCAAAATAAAATTAAAGGGAATGTATATTCCCACACATCCCGAAATTTACCATCCCATTTTGGCTGAACTCGAACAGCACGGGATTGTTTTTCACGAAAAAATAGAAAAAACAGTTTTCCCTGAGATGTAAACTATTTGATAGCCGAAGTTTTCTATTGAATCAACTTCAGGACAGAAAACAAGGCACAGTGGTCGGAAGCAACGGAATCGCATATTACACGGCTTTCCAAAACTTTCCAGCGTGTTTCAGGAAAATAAAAAATGTAATCGATTTTTTTTTCGGGATTAGCAGACGGGAAAGTTGGTTTCAAATCATTTCCGGAAGCATCGCCCCAGAAGTTTTTTATATTTCTGATGGCTTCACTTTCGGGAGTGGCATTAAAGTCGCCGGCTAAAATTGTGGGAATTTTACCGTTGGAAAATTCGCGGTTAATTTTGTTGGTTTGAAGCAAGCGGTCAGTATTGTCCTGTTTATGGTCCAGGTGGGTCCCAATAAAACAGATGGTATCTCCCGATTTTAGTTCTACCGTAACTGCGAGGGCTGTACGCGGTTCGTTGCCCGTCGAGTATGGCAGCGGAACATTCTGACTGGCAATAATGGACATTCGGGTCAGGATGCCTTCCCCGTATCCACCCCCGTCGAAATCCATGGCCTTCCCGAATAATGGCGCCATTTTGGTACGTATGCCCAATTCTGTGGCCAAATCATATTGTTTTGCACGATGGGTTTTAAAATCAACTTCCTGCAGAGCGACCAAATCGGGAGTAACCTCGTTGATAATTGCCGCAATTTTGTCGAGGTCGAAATCTCCTTTGGTTGTAGCTCCATGCAAAATATTGAACGTTAAAATCCGGAGGACCGGTTGAGTTTCCGGTTTTGTTTGCGAACGGCAGTTTACCGAAATCAACGTAAAAATCAGGACGATAAAAAGGGGTGATATTTTTGAATAATTTAATGGCTTTGCGTTTTTTATATTCATTATTTCTATGGTTAACTTGTTGTTTGTTTAATATTCAGGTCTGGAAATTTCCTATGCCAGAAATGATTTGAAAATACCTGTTTTATTTGAGAACTTCCATTTTTCCGTTAATTTTAACACGAATAATTTAATCCGACTGATATGGGCCTGAAAAATTCATTTCTTCTTTTGGCGTTTTCCTTTTTTGTTATGAGTTCCTTTTCGCAGAACAACTGGACCCATTTCCGGGGGACAAACATGGATGGCTGCGCTACCGTGGAAAAAGCGCCGCTGCACTGGACCGATTCAATCAACATCGTTTGGAAAATTCCGGTAAAAGGTCAGGGATGGTCGTCGCCGGTGGTGTTTGGGCAACAGGTTTGGCTCACTTCTGCATCCAAAGATGGTAAAGAGTTTTATACCTTCTGTTTCGATCTGAAAACGGGAAAACTGCTCGACGAGAAAACCATTTTCACCTCTGAGGACCCGCAGCGGATTCACAGCACCAATTCGTATGCCACACCAACTCCCTGTATTGAAGAGGGATTTGTATATGTTCATTTCGGAACGTTTGGTACTGCCTGTATCAATACCACTAATTTCGAAGTGGTTTGGAAAAGGGAGGATATGCCTTGCGATCACATGCAGGGGCCGGCATCGTCGTCCATTCTGTATAAAAACATGCTGATTGTCCATCTGGAAGGTACAGTAGATCCATACGTGGTTGCCCTCGACAAACATACTGGCGAAACCATCTGGAAAAGCGTACGTCCGAAGGAAATTTACGACAAGCTGGAACCGGTGTACCGGAAATCGTATCAAACTCCGATTGTTATCACAGTGGACGGAAGAGATTTGTTGATCAGCAATTCGGCATTCCTCTGTTTTGCGCACGATGTAAATACCGGCGAAGTGGTGTGGACCATCGAGTACGGTTACGATTCCACGGTAAGTCAGCCGCTTTACTGGAACGGGCTGGTGTTTGTCAATTCGGGCTGGATATTTCTCGACAACAAGCCCTATTTCACCCGGCAGTTTGCTGTCGATCCAACCGGCAAGGGCGACGTCACCCAAACCCATATAAAATGGATGTACGAGGATGAGGTGCCGCAAATTCCAACGCCTGTTATTGTGGATGGGAAAATGTATATGGTACACGACCGCGGAATGGCGACTTGCCTGGATGCCATGACGGGCGAGGTTATCTGGAAGGAAAAA
>CAZHKI010000301.1:3484-4336 GCA_964533365.1 uncultured Maribellus sp.
TCAGCGGAAACTTTAACTCGTCGCCGGTTTATGCCGCCGGGAATCTTTACTTTTTCAATGTAAAAGGCGACTGCACCATCATCAAACCCGGCGAATCGTTTCAGAAAGTGGCCGAAAACAGCATCGGAGAAACGGTAAAAACCGTGCCTGTTTTTGTCAATGGGAAAATGATTTTGAGGACTGAAAAACACCTGTATTAGATCGAATGATAAGGAGATGCCGGTTTTTGATCATTTGCCTGAATTGGAACAGGCTTAACATTAAATTTCCCCTCAAAATGTGTCAATTAACCTTTAATTGATATTAGGCAACCAAAACTTTCTTACTTTTGCCCGCCAATTTGCAGAAATCCAGGGATTCAGATAAAAAATGAGTTTTACCGTGGAGTGAAAAGTAAAAGTTGGTTTGTAAGTTTCAGTAAAATCAGAAAATGACAGAAATCAGGAATATTGCGATTATCGCGCACGTTGACCATGGGAAAACCACGCTGGTTGACCGTATTTTGTACCAGGTGAACCTGTTCCGCGAAAATCAGGAAATGGGCGAATTAATCCTCGACAGCAACGATTTGGAGCGCGAACGCGGGATTACCATCCTTTCAAAAAACGTTTCGGTACGATACAAAGACACCAAAATCAACATTATTGATACGCCCGGCCACTCCGATTTCGGCGGTGAAGTGGAGCGTGTATTAAACATGGCCGACGGGGTTTTGCTCATTGTCGATGCTTTTGAAGGGCCCATGCCGCAAACCCGGTTTGTGTTGCAAAAAGCCATCGAACTGGGACTAAAACCCATTGTGGTCATCAACAAGGTTGACAAGCCCAACTGCACCCCCGATATTGCCCAGGA
>CAZHKI010000301.1:4346-5314 GCA_964533365.1 uncultured Maribellus sp.
TTGATGTTCAGCCTTGAGGCAACGGAAGAACAACTGGATTTTCCCACCGTATTTGGTTCGTCGAAAGCGGGCTGGATGAGCCCCGACTGGAAAGAGGTAACCACTGATGTTACCTATTTGCTCGATACCATTTTAAAATACATACCCGCCTCAAAACACAAGGAAGGTTCGCTGCAAATGCGGATTACTTCGCTCGATTATTCTTCTTATACCGGGCGGATAGCCGTTGGGAAAGTTACCCGCGGACAGTTAATTCCCGGTTCGCCGGTTTCGCTGGTGAAACGCGATGGCAGCGTGGTAAAAACCGTGGCCAGGGAAGTTTATCTTTTTGAAGGGCTTGGCAAAGAAAAAACAAAAAATACGGTTCCCTGCGGTGAAATTTGTGCTGTACTTGGTTTGGACGGATTCGATATTGGCGATACCATTGCCGACGGCGAAGAACCGGAAGGACTTACTCCCATCCGGGTTGACGAGCCAACCATGAGTATGCTTTTTGTCGCCAACAATTCACCCTTTTTCGGGAAAGACGGAAAATTTGTTACCTCGCGCCAGTTAAGGGACAGGTTGTACAAAGAAACTGAAAAAAACCTGGCGCTGCGGGTGGAAGATACCGATTCGGCTGATTCATTCCTGGTATTTGGCCGCGGAATCCTTCACTTGTCGATTTTGGTGGAAACCATGCGCCGCGAAGGTTTCGAAATGCAATTGGGACAACCTAAAGTGCTGGTCAAGGAAATTGACGGCAAAAAACACGAGCCGGTTGAAGCGCTGACGGTGCATGTCCCCGAGGTCTTTTCCGGGAAAGTTATAGAATTGGTTACCCAGCGTAAAGGCGATATTGCCACTATTGAAATGAAAGAAGACCGTGCCCATCTCGATTTTCTCATCCCGGCCCGCGGATTAATCGGGCTGCGTAACCAAATGCTGACCGCAACTGAGGGTGAAGCCATTATGGCCCACCGTTTTTA
>CAZHKI010000302.1:0-5312 GCA_964533365.1 uncultured Maribellus sp.
GCGACATCATGAAGAAGCCGACCAAAACCAAAGCCGGGGCCGTTGCGGCACCTGGTACCATGGTAAAGAGAGGTGCAAAAAACAGAGCGATTAAAAACAGGGCAGCAGTTGTAAGCGAAGTCAGCCCCGTTCTTCCGCCTTCGGCAACTCCGGAAGCGCTTTCAACATAAGTGGTTACCGTACTGGTTCCAAGAATTGCACCAGCCGTTGTACCGATTGCGTCGGCAAAAAGCGCCTGCTTTACACGCGGAACTTTACCATCTTTATCCAGCATTCCGGCTTTTGACGATACGCCGACCAGTGTTCCCACCGTATCAAACATATCGACAAACAGGAAGGTAAACAGCACGATGAGCATGTCGAATGAGAAAACCTGAGAAAAATCGAATTTCCAGAAAATTGGGGCAACAGAAGGAGGAGCGCCCACCAGATGCCCTTCGGGCAAGTGGGTTACACCCACAGGAATTCCGGCTAATGTGGCAACGAAAATACCAATCAGCAGCGCACCTTTAACTTTTAAAGCCAGCAAAACGGCAGTCAGGACAATACCACCCAAAGCAATTAACACTGCCGGTGATCCCATGTCGCCCAAACCAACCAATACCGCATCGTTTTTGACAATCAATCCTGCATTTTGTAACCCGATGAAAGCGATAAACAATCCGATCCCCGCCGAAACAGCATGTTTCAGCGAAAGAGGGATGGCGTTCACGATGAGTTCGCGGATGTTAAAAGCGGTCAGGATCAAAAAGATGATCCCTTCGAGGAATACTGCTGTCAATGCAAACTGCCAGCTGTAACCCATTCCCAAAACGACGGTAAATGCAAAAAAAGCATTTAACCCCATTCCCGGTGCGAGAGCAAAAGGCAGCCGTGCAACCAGCGCCATCACCAGGGTGGCAATCAAAGCCGACAGGGCAGTTGCGGTAAAAAGTGCATTTTTATCCATTCCGGTAGCACTTAAAATATCGGGATTTACGGCCAGAATATAGGCCATGGTCATGAACGTGGTAATCCCGGCAAGAATTTCCGTTTTTACCGTTGTCTGGTTTTCTTTAAGTTTGAAAAACTGGTTCAGCATCGTGTTATAGTTTTAAAATGTATATTTTGCGCCCAGAGTTGGCATCACGTTAAATCCTTCCATTCCTCCAAAATTGGAACTTAACTCCACTTCGCCACCAACAGAAAATTTCTTGGTGCAATTGTACCAAAGCTGGGGTTCCGATAAAAATACAAATTTTGTTTTATCTGTTCCAAAAACCATATCTTCTCTCCAGAGGTCGGCAAAACCGGTGAACGACAATTTATTGTTGGCAAAGTTCAGGTACCACACCCCGGTTAACTGGAACGAAGCATCGTGTTTCCCGCGGATGTATTTATAAAGTGCCTGCAGGGTAATTCCTTTTGAAAAATCAGCGGCATTCCAGGAATACTCAAAACCAGTCAGCCATGCACTGTTGATGGTATAAGCGCCTGAGGCATTTCCTGCTTTCCACTGGCCAAAACCTCCATTATATTCGCCGTGAAACGCAAATGGCGAATCGCCCAGTTTTAAGGCACGGGCAATCTCCCAGTAGGCCAGGCTGATTCCTTCCACATCGCCGGTATTGTAATCCATGTCGATGAAAAAGAAAGTACTTCCCAGTTTGTCGGGTTTGAACATTTCAACCGTGGAAGTTAAAAATCCCCGTCCTTCGCCCATGTCGTAATGTAACTGTACATTTTGTGCGTTTGCAGCGAAAACCCATCCTGCGATGGTCAAAAACAGTAATAATTTTTTCATTGCTGTGTTTAATTTAATAATGGTTATTTTGTAAAAAATTAAATGGTTTAAGCCGCAAAAATAGGTAAAATCGTGAACCGGCAAAACCCGTAAAAGAATTTGGCTCCTTTTTCAAATCATATCTAATTATTATCTTTCAAAACTAAAAATGAACAACGATGAAAGTGATTGACAGGAGGGATTTTATACAAACCAGCATAAAAGGAGTTGCCGGCGCTGTTGCAATGACAACGGGCTTTGCCGGACTGAGTTTTTCACCGGCCGGGAATAGCACCATCGATCGGGTTGATCTGGGAAAAACCGGGATAAAAGTTTCGCGGCTGGCGCTGGGAACCGGCTCGTTTGGATGGAAAAGAACATCGGCCCAAAAAAAGATGGGCGAAGAAAATTTCGTTCGTATGGCACAACATGCTTACAGTCGCGGCGTTCGTTTTTTTGAAACGGCCGACATGTACGGAACCCACGAATTGGTGGGCAAAGCCATGAAAAAAGTGGGACGCGAAAACGTTACACTCCTTTCCAAAATTATGGTTTATCAGCACCAGGACTGGTACACTCCCGAACCGTTTCAGAAAAGCATCGACCGTTTCAGAAAAGAACTTGATACTGACTATATCGACATCCTGTTGCTGCATTGCATGGTGAACGGCGAGTGGCCCGACGAATACAAGCGCTACATGGACGACTTTTCGGAAGCCAAAGAAAAAGGAATCATCCGGAAAGTGGGTTTATCCTGTCACGATTTTAGGGCGCTGAAAATTGCCGCTGCGAGCCCGTGGGCTGATGTTGTCCAGGCCCGGATAAACCACAAAGGGGCAAAAATGGACGGTACACCCGATCAAATTATGAAAGTGCTGCAAACCGCCAGCGAAAACGGGAAAGGTGTGATTGGAATGAAAATTTTTGGCTGCGGGGAAATAGTGAGTGATGAAGATCGTGAAAAATCGCTCAACTATGTTCTGAAAAGCAACAATGTTCATTGTATGACCATTGGGTTCGACAGCATTGAACAGGTTGACGACGCGGTTGACCGGATTACCCGTATCGTAAAAACCTGAAGAAAAAATAAGCCCCGGCAAGAACAGCCAGGGCAATATTTTCAGAATTGGGAAGATAAAAAATATGGGTCTCATCACAAATATCTCATGTTTTTCAATACATTATCCTTGATAAAGGTCAAATATCCAAATACTTATTCACAATGCTCTGTTTAAAAAGCTGATGATGGCCTGAAGTTGCCTGAACGATTCCACAATAGGTTCCATAAAATTGCCACCCAGCCATACTTCATCGGCAACCGGCGTGGAAAAAGCAAACGACTGATAACGAAGCAGGTTGATGTATTCCGAATTTTTGTCAAACCCTTTGGGCGCAGTTTTTAACTGGTGGTCCATCATCGCGGGGTAATACCTTTTAAAATTTTGATCGTTAATGATTTCCAGAAACTCTTCGGCGTGTTCGTTCAGATGCAACCGAATGGCTTTCAGCGGTTCGGCAGGGGGCATGTAGATGCCTCCCCCGCTAAAACTTTTTCCCGGTTCAACATGAAAATAATAACCGGCACGCATGCTTTTCCGGCCTCCGCGGGCAATATAACTTCCAAAGTTGGTTTTATACGGGCGTTTGTCGTTCGAGAACCGGACATCCCTGAAAATCCGGAACAAACATTCCCGGGGATCCATTGCCGGGATTTCGGGATCGAATTTCCGGATTTCATTCATCACCACCTCGGTGACAAACAATACTTTATTGCGGCTTTCCTCGTACCAGTCGCGGTTTTTATGAAACCACTCTTTATGATTGTTTTCCGAAAGTTCTTCGAGAAATTGCAGTACTTTTTTCATCGTTCGTTCGTTTTGAATTACTTTTGACGAAAATAATCAATTATCGGAACAGCAGCTTCATGAAAAAGTATGTTATGATCATGGCCGGAGGAAGCGGGAGCCGGATGAAAAGTCAGGTGCCCAAACAATTTGCCGTTGTGGCCGGGAAACCCGTTTTGATGCATACGTTCGATGTTTTCAGAAATTATAATCCGGAAGTTGAATTTATTTTGGTACTTCCTGAAAAAGAAGTAACGCTTTGGAACGAACTGGTGGTTCAGTACAGCTTCAACCTGAAATATCAACTGGCTTTTGGCGGAGAAACGCGGTTCCATTCGGTTAAAAACGGACTGGAACAGGTTCACGAAGAAGGGATTGTGTTTATTCACGACGGAGTGAGGCCGCTGGTTTCTGTTGAAACCATACGCCAGTGTGACCAAATGGCGCAGGAAAAGGGAAATGCGGTTCCGGTTATCCCGGTCGCCGAATCAATCCGTAAAGTGAAAAATAACAGCAGCAAGGCGGTCGATCGTTCCCGTTATTTTCTGGTACAAACCCCGCAAACATTTCAAACCGATATGATTAAAAATGCCTACCGGCAAACCTATTCGCCTTTGTTCACCGACGATGCTTCGGTGGTGGAAGCTGCCGGCGAAAAAATCAACCTCGTGGAAGGCAACCGCGAAAACATCAAAATTACATTTCCCGAAGATCTCCTTTTTGTAGAATTTCAGCTTGAAATGAATTCGAATTCTTCTTTGTACAGAACTTAATCCATTGATTTTGGATATTGATATTCTACGCCTGAATCGGATCTGGTTTTCAATGGTTTAATAGGAAACCATAACCGTTCCGGTTCTGACTTCGTTGCTGATGCCCAGTTGCAGAATATAGACATAGTTTCCGGCTGGCAGAGTTCTCTTTCCAATGGTCAAATTGTGTTCCGAAGTTCCCCACCACCAGGCCATCTGGTCGGATCCCCAGTAAGCCAGGTTGCCGTAATGTTCTTTTTCGAACAGTTTATTGCCGGCGCGGTTGAAAATCATCAGTTTTGCATCGGGGTACCGCTGGATACAGAATATCTGGAAGAAATCGTGGATTCCATCACCGTTGGGCGAGAACCCTTCGGGGATAAAGAGTTCGCAGTCGGTGTCCACATCCAGATAATCCGGGTGCCCGTCCAGATCCATGTCGTCATTGCTCCAGTCGCCGTCGCGGTTCCAGTCTTCATCGAAGGTTGGGAATTCGTCGCCGTCGTCGTTCAAATCGCGCCAATCCCTGGTACCATCGCCGTCGAAATCCTGGAGCGGTGCGTTGCTGCCCACTTCGTTGTAGGGCGACGACGGGAATTCGCGGTTGTCGTATGTATCGTAAGCGTCGTCGAGGCCGTCGAAATCCAAATCGGTAAAGAACCGGGTGACATCCGCGATACCATCGGCATTCAAATCGTGGCCTTCAATGTAATCCCAAACACCGTCGCCATCACTGTCGGGGTCGAGGTAATCCGGGATTCCATCCCTGTCGGTATCAACCGGGCGGTAATAGGTGCCTCCGGTGGCCGGATCGTAGGCGTCATCCCAGCCGTTGTTGTTGGTATCCTTTCCGGTTGGCAGGATATAGCTGGTTTCGGTCTGCCACTCAATGTTGTCGGGAATTCCGTCGTTGTCGGAATCAATATCGAGGCTGTCGGGAATACCGTCGCCGTC
>CAZHKI010000303.1:0-895 GCA_964533365.1 uncultured Maribellus sp.
GAAAATTCATGTCGCTATATTCCCTCCTATTCAAAATTCCTGGTTGCTGCCGATGGAAAAAAGCAAATGATAGGAGTTGCATTCTCCGACAATTCATTGTTTGATATTTTTTCACTTCCGTTTATTTATGGCAGTAAAGGAGAGCAGCATGCCGTCAGCCAGATTGTTATTACCCGCAAAACATCGTTGTACTATTTTGGCGATACAAATCCCATTGGGAAAGTGTTTCGGTTTGATAATCTGAAAGACATGACCGTTGTTGGAGTAATCGAAGATATTCCCAATAATTCGTCCATACAGTTTGATGCTGTGGTTCCAGTTGAAAATCTGGGGATGTATTTTAACAATGCCGATCTTTTAACATCCTGGTACAACAACAGTTTCACCACTTTTGGATTGCTTACATCGCCTGCCGGATTTGATAAGATTGCATCAACAATCACACAACGCATACAAAAAGAGATGCCCGAATCGACCAATTATTTAAGAGCTTATCTTTTTAAAAATGGCTATCTGTACGAACAGGGACACATACGGAATGTAAAAATATTCAGCCTGATTGCTATTCTGGTTTTACTTGCCGCCACACTCAATTTTATAAATCTCATCACCGCCAAATCAACCAAACAGGCAAAGGAAACCGGGCTTCGGAAATCTATCGGGGCTACGCGCGGAAATATTATCCGGCTGATTTATTCAGATGTGGCGATATTATGTTTTCTTGCATTCGCACTTGCATTGATTCTTACTGCAATTGGGCTTCCGTTATTTAACCAGGCTATTGGTAAACAAATTGAGTTTTCGTCGCTGTTATCGGTAAAACCTTTGGCTGTTTTAATTACAGCATTTCTGGTAACCGTATTTTTGGCCGGAAGTTATCCTGCATTTTTCCTGT
>CAZHKI010000303.1:905-5312 GCA_964533365.1 uncultured Maribellus sp.
AACGCTGAACTCCAGTTTCCATTCGGTAAAAAGCCGTGGTATTTTCAGGAATCTTCTGTTGGTCACAATTTTTATGATTTCCATCATCCTGCTTTCCTCAACACTTATAATTTCTAAGCAAATTATGTTTTTGCAGAAAATGGATGTCGGGTTTAACAAAGAACAGCTTCTTTTTGTAAATCTGGATGGAAAACTACAAGAAAAAGCAGAAGCACTCAAAGAAGAGGCTGAGCGTACCCCGGGAGTTTATGCTTCAACCATAACCAACTTTTTGCCGGTTATGATTGGCAATAACGGCGAAGGCTGGGACTGGGAAGGGAAAGATCCCGGTTTTAAGCCACTGGTCACCAACTGGAATACCGACGAAGACATGATAAAAACCCTCGAAGCCAATTTGATTGAAGGGAATTATTTCAGCAGCGACAGAACGGGAATAGTTATCAATAAAGCATTTGCCGAAGCAATCGGATGGAAAAGCTTTGCTGGGAAAATTCTGAAAAATAATAACCAGGAATACAAAATTGTTGGGGTAATTGACAATATTGAATACAACTCGCTGGCCGAAACCTGCCGTCCGATGGTAATTTTTCAGGCTGAAACATGGTCATCAAATTATCTTATTATGAAAATTGATGCCAGTGAAATGGATAAAACAATAAAATCAATCACAAAGATTTGCGAAACTCTAGAGCCTGATTTCCCGGTAAACTATGGTTTTGTTGATGATCAATATACACGGTTGTACGAAACAGAAACGAAGCTGAGAAAATTAGTGAGCATTTTTTCGGTTTTTTCGATAGTTGTTTTGTGCCTGGGGCTGTTGGGCGTTGTAATGTACCTGGCCGAACAAAAAACCAAGGAAATCGGGGTTCGCAAATGTTTGGGCGAAGAAGAAAAGTCAATCATTCTGCGATTGGTTAAACCATTTCTGTGGTCGGGAACAGCAGCCGGTGTAATTGCTATTCCTGTAACCTGGTATATTATGAATCTTTGGCTTCAGAGTTATGCTAACCGCATTCAGCTTAATATCCTGACTTTTATGCTTGCTTTTCTTAGTGCCCTTGTTCTTGCTGTAATTACAGTTAGCTGGCAAAGCTGGAAAGCAGCTACTCGAAATCCGGTGGAAGCGTTGAGGTATGAATAAGCCCCCTGACTCCCTGGCAGAGAAAAATACTGGTTTAAACCGCCTCAGAATAAGTTCATTAGTTTTAAAAATCATAACATTTAGCCATGAATTTAAGAAATATTATTATCGGTTGGAGGAATATTAGTAAAAATGGGATTTTTTCAATTATCAACATTTCAGGATTATCGCTGGGGTTAGCGGTAGTTGTTTTAATCTTGTTTTGGATTGTCGACGAACTCAACTTCGACAAATCGCATAAAAATCTTGATCGTATTTATACGGTTTTCGAGCACCAGCAATATTCTGAAGGACAGGAATTATATACCAACTGCACCCCCTTTCCTTTGAGTCAGGAGATGGTAAAAAGTTATCCTGAAATCGAGAATGCAACGACATATACTAATCAATGGGATCAATTGATCAAATATGGCAACAAGGAATACAAACAAGGCCCGGTGGTTTGTGCCGACAGTAATTTTCTGAAGATTTTTTCATTCGAAATAATTGAAGGCGACCCCAATACTCTGGCAACTACTGATAAAATGATAATTACTCAGGAGCTGGCTCAATTGTATTTTGAAAATGAATCTGCCATAGGTAAAATGCTCACTCTTAACGGACAAAAAACATATACCGTGGGTGCAGTAGTTGCTTCTCAACGCGCCAATACTACAATTAAATTTAAAGCACTTATTCCGCTTGATTATTTGAAATCGTCGGGAGTTGATTTCACCCAATGGGGAAATAACTGGCCAAACACCAACATATTATTAGCCGAAGGCACCGATAGTAAAGCACTTAACTTAAAGGTCGCTAACATTTGTAAAGAAAACGGACAAGAAAACACAACCCTTCATCTTTTCCCTTACAAAAATGAACATCTTTATTCTTATTCAGGAAAAAGCAACAGAATTCAATACATATATCAATTTTCAGGGATTGCCTTAATTATTATTCTTATTGCATCAATCAATTTCATTAACCTTTCAATTAGCCATGCAGAACAACGTCGCCCCGAAGTGGGTGTACGTAAGGTGCTTGGTGCAAACAAAATAAACATAACACGCCAGTTCCTTACTGAAAAAGGCATCATGATTTTTTTTAGCATTCTGGTCAGTATTGTTTTGATAATTCTTTTTTTGCCGCTGTTCCGTTCTCTTTCTGACAAAAAAATCATTCTGGACCAGTTACTAAACGGGACACTAATAGCCATGTTATTAATCGTTTTGTGCATTGTTCTCGGGTTATCAGTTATCTATCCTTCCATGTATCTTTCGGTAATCAACCCTGTGCTTGCGCTAAAGAAATCGGTAGAAAACAGAAAAAGGAAGATAAGTCTTAAAAGCATGTTGATTGTTGTTCAGTTTATATTGGCAATCATCCTCATCAGTAGTTCATTCATCATCTCAAAACAAATAAAGTACATCAATAATTATGATTTAGGATACAATCATTCAAATCTGGTATATCTTGAACTCAATGGTGGTTCGAGAATGAAATATGAAGCTCTTAAACAGGAATTAGCGGGCATTACCGGAGTTGAGTCGTTTACCTGTACCAACAAATTACCGCTCTGGGGTGGAAACTCATCATGGGGGCATAATTGGGAAGGTAAAGACCCTGAGAACAGGGTACTGATTTGTGCGATGCGTATCGACAACAATTATCTCAAAACCATGGGCATTAAATTGGCCGAAGGCCGCAACTTTCCTGATTCTTACGACAATGTTTTAACAGATTTGGATACCAGTAAAACCTATCAGGTAATTTTAAATAAGGAAGCGATCAGGCGGATGAATATAAAAGACCCTGTGGGTAAAACTTTCAAAGCATGGGATTTTTATAAAAGCACGATTGCCGGGATAACTGAAGATTTTAATTTCGAATCGCTTCACAATGGTGTAGAACCTATGCTTTTGATGCCTTTGACCGAAAACCCGGGATACATAATCGCACGTATAAACCCACATAATTTCGTACAAACATTGGATTATATTAAAAGTTCATGGTCGAAAATAATTCCAGAATCAACTTGTGAATTAGGCTTTTTTGATAACCAACTGGCTACTCTTTATAGTTCAGAAAAAAGAATTTCAGGACTATTTAAATATTTCACCTTTGTGTCCATTTTTATCTCATGCATTGGGTTGTTCGGATTGTCATTGTCAATTATTGAACGGAGGAGAAAAGAAGTAGGCGTCAGAAAAGTGAATGGTGCAAAAACTTCAGAGGTAATGATCATGCTGAATAAAGACTTTGCAAAATGGGTAGCCTTTGCCTTTGTAATTGCCACACCCATCGCCTGGTACGCCATGAACAGATGGCTCGAAAACTTTGCTTACAAAACCGAGCTGTGCTGGTGGATATTCGCCTTGGCAGGTTTGATGGCTTTGGGAATTGCGCTGCTGACGGTGAGCTGGCAAAGCTGGAGGGCGGCGACAAGGAACCCGGTGGAGGCGCTGAGGTATGAGTAGTCGTGAGTTGACAAATTAACATACAAATATTGTCTAATAATTTGACAAAGAAAGACATTGCGATAAAACTTTATTGTTTGATTATCTGCATATTAAAGTTCTGGTATGATTTCTGAATTTTCAGAAATCAGAAACAATTAACAGACGAAAACCATGTACAAACATTTTTTTACTAATATTCTTCGGAACATCAGGCATAACAAGGTTTTTACGATGATTAACCTTGCAAATCTGGTAATTGGATTTGCCGTTTTTATTTTGTTTAGCGTTGTAATAAATCACGAGCTAAACTACGATAAATTCAACGAGAATTATGATCAGATTTACAGGGTGCAAACCCGGCAGGAAGATTCGTACCCGATTAATTTCTGTACATACAGTCCGGCAGCTTTTCGCTACCATTTGATGGCTGATGTACCCGAGGTGGAAAAGGTTTTATTGATGCGCGAAGTTTCGGGCGGGGCAAAAGGCTCAGGCCAGTTTTTTACGCTCTCCGATGGCAGCCAGTTGTACGAATTGAACGGGTATTGGAGCGAAAATTCCATATTTGATATTTTTACAATCAACCTGAAAGAAGGAAACAAAAGCAATGCGCTTACCGAACCCGGCACCATTGCTATTTCAGAAACATTGTCGAAAAAGCTTTTTCCTGAAGGGAATGCGCTGGGCAAACAGGTTACAGTTGGCAAACGGTTTCCGGCAACTGTTTCGGCTGTTTACGAAGACTTCCCTCAAAACTCAAACCTGAAGGCCACTTATCTGGTGTCGATGCCAACTTACCCGTTACTAAGCGGCGAACAATCGTAT
>CAZHKI010000304.1:0-5297 GCA_964533365.1 uncultured Maribellus sp.
TATACGATCTTGAAAACGATCCAATGGAAATGAATAACCTGGCTGATTCGGCCCGGGTTCAGGATGTTTTACTCGATTTGAGGAGTAAAACCGACAGCGAAACGCAGATTTTGGTACAAGCAAAACAGGAATAAAATTTTATTGAACCGTTTTTTTCAGTTTCAGGATGTGATCTCCAAAACAAATTTTTATTATTGAAGAAAATTTTGTTAAGTATAAAAATGTACAGAAAAGATTTCCGCATTTTTTTTTAATTACCCAGTATATTTTCTGACGAATCTGAAAGGAAACGCCTTTTCTGTCGTCCATCTTTAAATTGAAAGGAAATGAAAAAAATCATCATTTTAGTGCTGTTCTTTTTTGTCAGTTTTGAAATATTTGCCGTTGATACTGCCCGCTGGATTTGGTACCCCGGTGATTTTGAAGTCTGGCTGCACACCGTGGTCGGCGGGCGGCGGCAGGAACGCGGGCAACCCTATCCGCCGTTCTGGAGGGTTGATTCACCTTACGGACTGGTTGTATTTCAAACCAAATTTGAAATTATGGCACCTGAAACGGTCAGTATTTATGCCGACGGCCGCTTCCAGGTGCAAATCGACGGGACTATCGCGCATAATTTCGATCCGCAGAACTTTTCCCTTCCTGCCGGAAAACATTCCCTCCAGGTTATGGTGGAAAATTATCGGACTTTTCCCTCCCTGCTGGTGGAAGGCGAAACAGTAAAAACCGGCCCAAACTGGCAGGTGACCAACCAGAACAAGGTGAACTATCTTGCAGCAAGCTGGACTTTCTCCAATCCACAGTTGCCTCCGTCCACGTTTAGCCTGGAGTACGAACCGGCTGCAGGGCAGATAATTCAGCAAAATGAAAAATCAGTATTGATCGATTTTGGGAAAGAAACGTTTGGAAAAGTGGTGGTGGCCGGTGTAAAAGGAAAAGGGACACTGAAGTTGTTTTATGGTGAAACCCGGCAGGAAGCGCTGGCCGAAACCCAAGCCGAAAACTACGATTTTCTCCCGGTTGATCGGGCGGCTTCTGCCTCCGATACGACAGAAACAAGGGCGTTTCGTTACATTTATGCGGTGGCTGATCCGTCTGTCAGTTTTGGCGAAATATCAGCCTTGTATGAATTTCTACCCGTGGAATATAAAGGTGACTTTGAATGTTCCGATGATTTGCTGAACCGCATTTACGATGTTTCAACTTACACGCTGCACCTGAACACCCGCGAATTTCACCTCGACGGGATCAAACGCGATCGTTGGATCTGGAGCGGCGACGCCTATCAAAGTTATCTGATGAATTTTTATTCCTTTTTCGATGAGGAGGTGAACAAACGGACTTTGTATGCCTTGCGCGGGCACGACCCGGTGGAAACGCACATCAATACCATCCTCGATTATTCCTTCTACTGGATGATTGGCGTTTACGACCATTTTTACTACACGGCCGACACCGCTTTTGTGAAACAGATTTATCCCCGGATGAAAACGTTAATGGAATTTTGCCTGAACCGGACCAATCCAAACGGATTGGTGGAAGGATTGCCCGGTGACTGGGTTTTTATCGACTGGGCGCCCATTGAAAAATCGGGGGAAGTGAGTTTCGAACAGTTGCTTTTGGCCCGGAGCCTTGAAGCCGTGGCACAAAGCGCAACCCTGACCGGCGATATGAGTTATGCCGAAAAATGTTCCGGTTTATCGGAACAAATCAAAAAGAAAATCTTCGAAATCTTTTGGAGCGACGGGAAAAAAGCCCTGCTGCACAGCCGGAAAGACGGAATGCTTTCGGAATCCGTCACCCGGTATGCCAATATGTTTGCCATTTTGTTTGATTATGTGGGCAATGATAAAAAAGAGATAATCCGCGACCATGTAATTTTGAATCAGGATATTCTTCCCATCACCACTCCGTACATGAAATTTTATGAACTGGCTGCCTTATGCGAAATCGGTGAAAAAGAAAAAGCCATCGATTTTGTGAAGGATTACTGGGGAGGAATGCTGAATCTGGGCGCTACCACCATTTGGGAAGCATACGACCCGACGCAATCCGGCGACCAACATTACGAAATGTACGGCCGTCCGTTTGGGAAAAGCCTTTGCCACGCCTGGGGCGCCAACCCGGTCTATCTCTTTGGAAAATACCTGCTGGGGATAAAACCAACTTCGCCCGGGTATAAAACCTGGATGTCGGAGCCATCGCTGGCTGGAATGGAATGGATAAAAGGAAAAGTTCCCACTCCCGGAGGGATAATCGAAATTAATATGGACAGGAAAAATGTCAGGATAAAATTCGCTGAAGGAAAAGGTGTCCTTCGTTTGAAAAGTAAAAATCAACCCAAAGTGGAAAAAGGAGTGGTTTGTACCGAAGTTGGCAATCATCTCTTTGAAATTCATCTGGATGAACCCGGAAAAGAATATAACGTCCGGTACCAGTCTTTCTGAAATTTATCATTTATTACATAAACACTATGAATCAAAAATTTTATAAACGAATTGTTTTCCAGGTTTATGTCGCTCTTTTTGCGATGAGCTTACTGTTTTCGTGCGCACCAAAAACAACCACCGAAAAGGTTACCACCGTTGAACCTGTTAAAAGTGAATATCATGTAGCGGCCTACATCTGGCCGTCGTGCCACCACGACGAACGTTTTGGCGATATTTTGTGGCCAGAAGGGATTGGCGAGTGGGAAGTGATAAAAAAAGGTGATCCGCGTTTCGACGGGCATTATCAGCCGCGCCAGCCACTTTGGGGTTACGAAATGGACAACGACCCGAAAGTGGTGGAACGTTGGATTGATGTGGCAACCGATCACGGTGTCAGTGTTTTTGTTTACGACTGGTACTGGTACGACGGCGGCCCGTTTCTGGAAAGCGCCCTGAACGACGGGTTCCTGAAAGCGAAAAACAACTCGAAGATGCAGTTTTACATCATGTGGGCCAACCACGACGTGAAACACAATTATTGGAATGTACACAAATATAAAGATGACACTTCCATTTTGTGGAATGCCAAAGTGGATTGGGACAATTTCAAAATTATTGTTGACCGGGTGATCAAACAATATTTTCTGCAGCCCAATTATTTCAAAATCGATGGTTGTCCGTTATTCTCCATCTTCAGTGTGGATAAGTTGCTGGAAAGTTTCGACGGCGATGTGAATGAAGCCCGCAAGGCGCTGGATTATTTCAGGGACGAAGTGAAAAAAGCCGGTTTCCCCGATTTGCACATTCAGTGGAACCAGGGAGGAGGCTCGATTATGTCGGCAGAATCGGCTGCCCGGTTTACCGGACGGGTAAACGATATGGGTTTCAACAGTGTGGCCTTGTACAATATGGGCGGAACCAGGGAAGACTACCTGGTTTACGGCGCCAATTCCGTAAAAATCAGGACGCAGATGGATTCCATGCTGAATGTACCGTTGTTCCCGTGCGTTTCCATTGGTTGGGACGATACACCGCGTTTTCCGGCCAAAGGGATGAAAGATGTGGTTCACTATCACAATACGCCCGAAAGTTTTGCCGCCCTGCTGTACAAAGCCAAAGAATACGCCGACAGCCATCCCGAACAGCCCAAACTCATCACCATTAATGCATGGAACGAGTGGGTGGAAGGCAGTTACCTGCTGCCCGACATGCTCAACGGTTACGGTTATCTGGAAGCTGTAAAAAAAGTGATGAACGGAACTTATCAGCCGTATCAAAAAGAGAAATAATTATAAGATGTCCGCAATGATCAATCATATTAAAAGTTACAGCATTGTTTTTATCTTCGCTTTTTTTGCTGTAATCTCCTGTCAATCGCCACATGCCCTGAAAATTGAGGGCTTACAGGTTGAATATCTTGAAAATCCGCTGGGTATCGACGTTCAGCAGCCCCGTTTCTCATGGAAGATTGTTTCAGAGGAAAGAGGTGTTTCACAGGCAGCCTGCCAGTTGATTGTGAGTGAAAGCCTCCAGGAGGTGAAAAAGGAAATCGGGACAATCTGGAATTCCGGTAAACTGACCGGTAATCAGGCTGTGAATATCGAATATGCCGGTGCCCCGCTGAAAAGTAACCGAAAATATTACTGGAGGGTGTGCGTATGGCTTAACGATGAAGAATCGGTTTGGAGCCAGCCGGCTTATTTTCAGACCGGTTTTTTGGATGAATCGGAGTGGCAGGCCCAATGGATTACCACACGGGAAGAAATCGTTCATGCCAGTCCGTTGCTGAGAAAAGAGTTTCAGGTGGACACGAAAATTGAACAGGCTGTTGTGTATGTAACGGCCAGCGGGTTTTACGAACTTTTCCTTAATGGTAAAAAAGTGGGCGACCATGTCCTCGATCCCGGTGTGACCGATTACCGGAAAACCGTTTTGTATTCGACCTACGATGTAACTTCAATTTTAAATAAAGGTGCAAATGTTGTCGGGGCGATGCTGGGCAACGGCGCCTGGAATATGCGCAAAACACCTGGCCGTTGGAGCTGGGGCGGGGGAGGCGCTGCATTGGGCAATCCCGCGTTCATCATGCAATTGCATATTACATTCACCGACGGCAGTCAATCAGTAATCACCAGCGATGAAACCTGGAAAACTGCAGAAGGCCCAATAACTTTCAATAACCTATACGGGGGTGAAGACTACGATGCCCGCAAAGAACTTCCCGGCTGGTCGGCCCCCGGGTTTAATGATTCGGATTGGCAGCCGGTGGCCCTGGCAAATGAGCCGGGAGGAAAACTGAAATCGCAACTGATGCCCGCTATTAAAGTAACCAATACGCTGGTGCCGGTAAAACAAACCAATCCCGAACCGGGCGTTTTTCTATTTGATTTGGGCCAGAATATTGCCGGCTGGTGGCGTTTGGAGGTAAAAGGCTCCCCGGGCCAGGTCATCCGCATCCGCGGCGCTGAAACGCTCAACGATTCGCTTTTTACCAAACCGCTGGAAGAAGGCGACAAACTCAGCACAAAACATAAATATCACGCCGAAACCTGGACCGATTACACCATCAAAAGTGATAAAACAGAAATTTATGAACCCCGCTTTTTTTACACGGGGTTTCGCTTCATCGAAGTAACCGTCAGCGACCATAAAAATCCTGAAGTGCTGAAAGTGGAAGGGAAAGTGGTGCGTTCGGCCCTGGAACACAACGGTGTTTTTGTATCTTCCGATTCGCTGCTGAACCAGATCCACCGCGCGGGAGTTTGGTCGCAAATGGGAAATACGCAGAGTTATCCCACTGACTGCCCGCACCGCGAGAAAGGCGCATACAACGGCGACGGTCAGGTTATTGCCGAAACATCAATGCAC
>CAZHKI010000305.1:0-5246 GCA_964533365.1 uncultured Maribellus sp.
TTTCAAACCGTGGTGGCGGGCACAGGAAAAGTTATCATTAATTCAGCCGGGCCGCTGGAAGAAATTGAACTGGTAAACGACAAACTGGTGGTTGACGGCCGGTTTGCCGTGGCCCGCACTTCGGGAATAGAACTGAAAGTTACCAAAGCAACCCGTGGAATTTTTTCAACCGTAATTTCGGGCGAAGGATTATTAAATACCTTCACCGGAACCGGAAAAGTGCTGATTGCCCCGGTTGATAATTACTTCAATACTTTAATTCATACCGTGCGGGCCATTAACAACAACGTGTTAAGATTACAAAAAGGATGACGTTAAAAGTAAAAACCACATTTCTGATTGTTTTAATTTCCAGCGCCTTAATTTCGTTAAAAGTACAGGCGCAAAAAGTATTGAACCAATCGGAAACCAACTGGGTACTCGAAGCAAAAGCCGAAATGGGAAAAGCGCTGAACGACCCTGCGTTAACCGAACAGCAACGGCTGGAAATGGTGGAACACAGTACCCGGGTTTTAAAAGAATACGGGCAACCGCCGGCTTTCCCCGACGACGCCATTCCGCTAAAAAAACAAACCGACGAAAAGTTTGAATACTACAAAACACAAATTTCAGAATTGTCGGCTTGGTCGCTAAACCTCGAATTTCAAACCCTCGAACAAAAAAACAAAATCATTAATTCCATGCAAATCTCTGTTGTCGAAGAGCAGATTAAGTTTTTAATCCCGGGGGTTACGCCAATCCAACTTTCGAAAGATGCCGTAAACTCGGTGTTCGACTGGAACATGACCGATGGTTTTAATGCAGGCGCCCGGGGCGACGCGAAAGGGCTGGCTGCGCGGTTTAAACAGCTTGCCGAATCAAAAGAACTCATCAAAAGAATCAATTTGCTGGTTGAAAATCAAAAAGATTCGCTTCGTAAAGTTTTTACCGAAAAAGAAAATTACGACCAGTTGGATGAAAAACTCAGAAAACAATACGAATACACGCAGGCTTCGACCATTACCCAGCGCGGTTACGAAGGGGCAAAACTTTACGGCGAAACAAACAGCGGGCAGGGTGGTTTTAAAGCCAACGTTTTGGTGGGCACCTGGAAATTTGGCTTTGAAAAAACCGGTTATTTTTACTGGACATTTAAAAACGATGGTACATGGTCGTTTGAGGATAAAATGAACGACGGGGAAGAACCGCTAACCGGGAAATATTCTCTTGCCGGAAATGTGTTAAAACTCACCGGCCCCAAAAGCCAGTGCGAAGATGTGGAAGGAAGTTACAATGTTGATATCGAGCCGGAAGAATTTCAAATCCGGGTAATTCAGGATCCATGTATGAGCCGGAGATTTACGTTAAGTCACGTTTGGAAAAAATAAAGAAATGGCCTATTCAAACAAAATACACGACCAGGCATTCGACAAATACCTGCAAAACAGTAAAAACTGGAAATTTCAGTTTTCACTCATACTTGCTGCTCTGGCAATAATCGGGTTTTGGATGTATGGCGCTTTCAGCGACGAAATGGATAACCCGGAGGCAATTCAAATCGGATTGGTTATTGCTCTCATGTTCATTTTAATTGGTTTTTTTTCGGGAAGATCAAAATCGGGAACCCGCGACTGGGACGGCGTGGTTATCGACAAAAAAATCAAAAAAACTTACAAAGACACAAAATTTCAGGGTTCAAAAGTCGAACGTTATTCGTTCACTGTTTTCATCAAAAGCGAAACCGGAAAAATACACGATATCTGGACAGAAAACGACGACACGGTTTATAACTACTATAAAATTGGCGACAAAGTGCGGTATCATTCCCGGTTAAAATCGTACGAAAAGTTCGACAAATCAGGCGATAAAATTATTTTTTGCAGTGCCTGCGCTTTTATGCACGATATCGAGGAAGACGTTTGCCGGAATTGCGGCTGCCCCTTGTTAAAATAGAAATTTAATTTTCAGAAAAATGGAAGAATTGGCTTGGAAAATAAGAAACAGACAACGAACAACGGCACGAACATTTAGTTTGTTAACCATTCTGGCAGTAGTTATTATGGTATTACCATTTCTCGATGGAAATCCTTTTACCGGAATGTGGGCGCTGGCATTTCTGGGAATTTTTCTTTCACTTTTCTTTTTTGTTGTTGCCTTGCTGTTTGGCCGCCGCGCCAAAAAAATGGACCGCTTGCAGACCGGCGAAAAACTTTTGGTACACCTCGAAATGAACGGAGAAATGAAAAAACAGTACGCCACCACCCTCCGCGACGAAAGCCGTGCAAAAAACAAGGCAGTGATGTGGGTTGTTGGTATTTTGTTTGTGGTAATTACCATTCCCTTTTTGTTTTTTCTTGAAAAAGATGAAATGGGCGGTTTCCTGTTCATCATGGGGTCAATCTTTTTCATCGTTTTTGTCGCATCGAAATTTTTCCCGGGCTATTATTACCGTAAAAACCTGAAAGGGGATGGCCAAATACTGATTGGCGAAAAATACGCTTACTTTAATGGATATTTTCATAACTGGGATTATCCGCTTTCCGGGCTTTCAAAGGTAAAAGCCATAAAAGAACCTTTTCACGGAATTTTTCTCGCATACTATTACACCGACCTTACCTGGCGGCATTCGTATGAAATTAAATTTCCGCTGCCCGAAAGTTTCGATCCAAAACCAATCGTAGAACGGTTAAAAAGTTCAAACAAAAAATAAATTTTTTATTTCATTTTCGAAACGAAATAAAACAAAATGACAGCAATACCCAAGTAAATCAGCAACTTGTATTGCGGGGTAAAATCGGTTATGGGGCCATTTAAAAACGGACAGCATTTTAAATAATGTACTTTAATAAAAGAGTTTCCGTCATTTTTTAAAAATACCGGACCCTGTATTTTTCTTGAATTGCCCGAAAAGGTTTCGCCGGCTACGTTAAATTCATAGGCATAAACATAGGTGTACTGGTTTCTGATGGCTTCGTCCCTTTCGCCCATCTCGCGCCGGAAACTGGTAATTTTTGCCTGTGTTGGCGTTCCTGCTAACCATAAAGCGGCTAAAAATATCCCATAAAACAGAAATAGTGAGCCAGTAAGTCCAATAATAATTTTCCCGGCTGTAAAATGTTTCTTTTTCATACCTTAATTTTTTCACTGGTTCCTTCGTGTATTTTTCGTACCTGCACAAGCGCTTTCTCAGAACTTTTTCAACTTCAGCTTTGGCATAACGTTTCCATGTAAAACAATGAAATATTGACGATTCGCTTGTCCTGCAATACATCATTCCTGTTTGTTCGTTTCAACTGAAACGATCCGGTAAAAAAAGAAAGGCTGTCTAAAAAATTTGGACAGCCTCCCTTTGTTCGGTTATTAATCGTTCTAAATTTCAAATGAATCGGCTTCACGATACGCTTTGATCCAAAGCATTTCGCCCTCTTTTCCTTTGTTTCGGTTACTATTGCCGTGTTCACAACATAAAACGCCATCGTAGCCTTTTTTGTAAATATGCTGGAATACATTTTTATAGTTGATTTCGCCGGTTGTTGGTTCATTTCTTCCCGGATTATCGCCAATATGGAAGGCACCGATTTCGTCCCATGCCCGATCGATATTGGGAATCAGGTTTCCTTCGGTAATTTGCTGGTGGTACATGTCGTTCACAATTTTACACGACGGACTGTTCACGGCTTTGCAAATCATGTAAGATTGCGGAATGCCGGTAAGAAATAAACCCGGGTGGTTCCAGCGGTTGAGCGGTTCGAGCACAATCACCATCCCTGCTTTTTCTGCAATTTCGCTCAGTTCGCGCAAACATTCAATAACATTGGCTGTCTGATAATCCCACTCCAGTTTATCGTCGTATTTTCCCGGAACCATCAGCGCATATTTGGCGCCGGTCCGTTTATAGGTTTCAATACCCTGTGCCAGTTTTTCCTTCAGCATTTTGCGCGATTCCTCGTCGTTAAGCACCATCGATTTTACGCCAAAATCGGCATACAGTACAAATGGCCCGATATCCATACCCTGGCGGGCAAGTTCAGCTGAAATCTTTTCCTGCATTTCAGGTGTTTTTCCCATCAGCCCGTTATCGAAAATTGCACGGAATCCCTGATCAGCCATGAATTTAATGTTGTCAATCGGGTCGCTGCCTGCATGTTCTTTGAAAGTCCCCAGGCCCGGTGCATACTTTAGTTTAAATTTTGCTGCATTGGAAGCAACGGTTTCCGCTGCCGATGCATTCATCATTCCAGCCAGCCCGGTCAATGCAATTCCGCTGGCTGCTGTGTTTTTAATAAAATTTCTTCTCTTCATGGTTTATTGGTTTATATCATTTCGAATAATAATTTGGGGCTAATTTAATGAAATGTTGTTGAAAAAGGAGTTGGAGCAACCACAATATTTCAATTTTGAACTTCAAAGTATCCCGCTTCTTTTGCTTCCTTCCAAAAGAGTTGCTAATTTTATCACCATAAATTTCTGAATCAACTAAAACAGATAAAAAATGAATCGAAAACTTCGAATGGGAATGGTTGGCGGCGGCACCGACGCATTCATTGGCGCAATTCACCGCCTGGCCGCTTTAATGGACAACCAGATTGAACTGGTTTGCGGCTGCTTCAGTGTAAATCCTGAAATTTCAAAATCATCGGGAAAATTGTACTACCTGCCCGACAGCCGCGTGTATGAAACCTACCAGGAAATGTTTGAAAAAGAAGCCCGCCTTCCGGAAGGGGAACGGATGGATTTTGTGTCGATTGTAACGCCCAATTTTGTCCATTTTGCCCCGGCCATGATGGCGCTGGAAAACGGGTTCCACGTGGTGCTGGACAAACCCATTACGTTCACGTTAGACGAAGCATTGCAGTTAAAAGCAAAACAGGACGAAACCGGGTTAATCCTGGCGCTGACCCATACCTACTCGGGCTACCCGGCGGTTAAACATGCCCGCAAAATGGTGGCCGACGGCGAATTAGGCAAAATCCGTAAAGTATTTGTGGAATATCCGCAGGGTTGGCTTTCAGCTAAAGTGGAAGACATGGGCAACGCGCAGGCTTCGTGGCGTACCGACCCGAAACGCTCGGGAAAAGCCGGTTGCATGGGCGATATAGGTACTCATGCCCACCACCTGGCAGAATACATCACCGGATTAAAAGTAACCGAACTTTGCGCCGCGTTGAATGTGTATGTTCCCAACCGGCTGCTCGACGACGACGGCGCCGCACTACTCCGTTTCGAAAACGGCGCCACCGGAGTTTTAATGGCAACCCAGGTAGCTG
>CAZHKI010000306.1:0-5240 GCA_964533365.1 uncultured Maribellus sp.
AAAATCGCCGGGTTCCTGTTTACCGAATTCCACGATGTAATCAATGAATGGAACGGCTACTACCGTTTCGACCGGTCGAAAAAAATGTTTGGCCTCGACGAACTTTGCCCCGGAATGAGTATGAACGATTTCCACACCGATTTGTATGTAGTATCCGGTGCCGATTTCTTCCAGGAATATCAAGGCGGCACAACCGTTGAGATCCCCATGGGCATCAGTGCAGTTACCGATAATATTCCTCAGAATCTGAAAATCAAATACACTGTTTACGGCTGGGACGAACTGGGCGATAAATTTGATCATGTTTCCGGCGAAATGGAGGCTGCTGCAACGCCGTTCACCTATACCGAACTGGCACCGGTTAAGGTCTCCCTGCCCGCAAAAACGGCAGTGATGGTTTTGGCCACTACGCTTGACGACGGCAGTGGAAACATCATCCAGCGCAATTTTGTGCCTTTCAAAGTAAATGCTGAAAAGCCGGCCGGCCTGGTTACGGTTACCTGCGCTCCGTCTGATTTCACCGCCAGTTCGTGGAGTGTCAAACAACTGGCACCGCAAAACGGCAACAAAGTATGGGGCATCGGTTCGGGTTATTTTGAATATGAATTCCGGATTCCTGAAAACCTGAAAGCCGGCGATGTCACTTCCATCGAATTCCGCGCCGAACTGGCCGCCCGTTATCCGCAGGGCAAATACCTCGAGGATGGCGACGCCGAACTGATTGGGATGACCATTGTCACCGAAAAAGGGATCGATCCCGGCTACGGGCAAAACAGCTATCCACAAACCGACGAAAAACGGCACAGCTCGCTGGTAAAAATCACAGCTAATAACCAGATTATCGGCGAAGTGGAATTACCTGACGACCCCGCCGATCACCGCGGAATCCTTTCGTGGATGAACCAGGAGCCCGGCTGGGAATGGGGCAACAGCGACAAAAGTAAAGCCTGGTTGCTTGACGAAGCCGGTTCGTACGGATTTCCTGTTAAAGCCGTGCTCGACGAAAATGCAAAAAAATCGGCCCTCGAAACCGGGATAGTTATCCTTCGCCTGCATGTTGACGAATCGACGGAAAATCGTGGCGGGCTTTCCGTTTATGGAAAAAATTCGGGAATGTACCCCATGGATTTGACTCTGGTCATTTCCCGTTAAAAAAACATTTTGCTAAAAAAGGCCTGAAACATCAGGTCTTTTTTTTTATGTTAGAAAATACAAAATCAACTTTAATTTTTCTTTTTCATTTATAGTATCTTTCGTTCAAATCTAAACCTGTCTTTAATGGATATTAAATGTTTAAAATGCGGCAAACCGGTCCAGGTGTCCGACAAATTTTGTCCGCATTGCGGTAACACCATCAGCGATCAAGCTGTTGATATTGCGTGTCCGCGATGTAATCACCAAAATCCCGGAGAGTCGTCGTTCTGCGTGAAATGCGGCGCTTCGTTAAAGACAGTCCCTGTTGACAAACAGGCTTCAGAACAAAACAATCAAAAGAAGATTGTTTCCAGAGGTTCATATTCGGGGAAGATGATAAAAGGCAAAACCTCAAAGGGCATAAAGATTTTCAGAAATATACTGATCGGAATTGTATTATCCGGAATTATCGCCCTGATTATCTGGTTCCAGACCGATCCCGAAGCCGGCAAAAAACTAACCGATGTTTTAATGGGCATTGGTTTTATGATTGTTTTCTTCTTTTTCGGATGGTTGTTTATGCGGGGCAGAAAAGGGAAAAGCGCAGGTTGGGATGATGATTAATACTCAGTTCATGATAACGAATTTAATTCGGACAACGATGATTCATTCATAGAATAATAAAAACAACAATATATGCCATTTTGTAACCATTGCGGAAAAGAAATCCCTTCGGGGGCACGTTTTTGCGGCAACTGCGGCACTGAACAAAACTCAGGTTCGGGAAGCTGCGCCAAATGCGGAAAGACGCTTGAACATAACGAGAAATTTTGCTCATCGTGTGGGAAGCCGGTAAAAACCGAACAAGTAAAACCTACTGCACAACCCCAACCCGAAGAACCAAAAATTACCAAAGAAGGCCGGAAAATTATTACTGGCGCACCAAAACAAAACCAGCCGGTCAATCCGCCGCCGCCAATTGTTACAAAGTCGCAAAAGAAAAAACGGGGCTGCCTTTCGAGGATTTTCAGGTTTTTTGCTTTGCTGCTGTTATTGTTGGTTGCTTTGGTTGTGGTTTTATATTTTCTGCCTGATTCTCCTCCCGAAAATGGAGGCCTGACTGGCACCAATATTCCCGGTATTGTGGATATTGAGCCGGGAGATGTGAGCCACCTGCCCGAAAACCGCGATAAAACAACCGAACAAATCCCCTCAAAAAAACCGGAAGAGGGGAAAGCGCTGAAAAAAACAGCCGAATCAGTTGAAAATGCTTTTGCAAATGCCGATACCACACAAATTAAACAGGTTCTTACTGAAACGGCTTTACAAAACTATTCCGGTGTTTTTAAAGAAATTCAGCCTTACATGCAGCAATATGCCCGTGCTTTCAAAAACAGAAAGTTAGTTTCATCAACCGAAGTATATAAAGTTTATGAATTTTCGGATGAAAAAGGAAATAAATATACCGCAGCGTTTGCCCTGCAACCGGAAGGCGAGTGGAAATTGGTTCGTTTTTAAACTTACACAGATGAAAAACAAAAAATTATTATACAGCCCGTTACGCTACTTTTGCCTCATCGCGTTCGGAATAATGCTTTCCAGCTATGGAAACGAACGAAACCACCGTTCAATAAACCAGTATATTGTTGAATCGTTTGTAAACCGGTACAGTAAGTTTGAAGCCAATTTACCGCGGTTTAAAAACTACATGTTCAATTTTGACAGAACTTCATTGCCGGGCGATTACATTTCGCGTTCTGGGTTATTCCATGCCCAGGATTATGCCAATTTTATTCAGGAGCAGGAAAGTTATTACGAAGAATTTAAAAAGCGCCTGACAATGAACCTTTCGGGCGCGGCAGAATTACTGAATTTTCAACACCCCACTTACGAAGAAAAACGGGGAAATAAATCGGCAAAAGACTGGATTATCCACGGTGGCTATTCGGCCGATGTTCCCGAAGTCCATGCCAGTTTACGTCACTTTTACGATCCTACAAAACCGGCAGACAAACGTTACCTGACCGACAAGGCCAACAATGCCGTGATGAAAAAATTTCAATCGTATCTTTCAAACCCTGAAATAAATGGCGTTGACTGGGCTCTAGGCGACCAACCCGGACTCGGCGTTTTGGAACACAACTACAGTTGGGAGTCGGGGAAAAAATACATACAGGGAGCCTTGCAGGAAGCCGACCCGGCAAAACGGAGCAATTACATGGCCAAAGCATGGCGAAGCCTGGGCGAAACCCTGCACATGATTGCCGATAACGGCTGTCCCGCACATGTTCGAAACGATGCGCATCCTTTAGGAAATATAGATACTTACGAAGAAACGATGGAACAAATGGATATTAGCCAGTTTAAGAACGGAAGTGTGCCTGGGTTTATGAAAGATAAATTCAACGACAAAAACATGACCGCACGAAAAATTGCCCACGAACTTGCCGTGTTTACCAACGAAAACTTTTTTACCAACGAAACCATTTCGGGAACCGATTGGAAAGGAAATAAAATTAAACAAACCGCACATCCCGACGACGAATACAAATCGCCCAAAATCAGCGCTTCCAATTACGAAAAAAATTATTATACCACAACAATTGGTGGAACCACAGTTAAACAATGCACCGACTCCTGGTATTTTGGTTTTGTTCAACTCAAGGAATCCTATCCGTTTGTTGACGAGGCCTGTGTTAAATCGCAGGCAAATGTGCTTATCCCAACCATTATTGAAGCAGGTACAAATGCAATGAAATGGTTTATTCCCGAGTTAAAGGTTGTGATTAACGAAATTGACGAACAGGGTAATATTGAAGGAGAAATTATTCACACACCCGATAACGAATACAAAACCCCGATAAAATACAACGGGCCGGTTTATGTACAAAACATAACACTCGACAACCTGGCAAGCCCGTTAATGGCCAGCAACGGAAAATTCAGCGGGAAAATTGAAAAAACCTCTTCATCAGTTTTTGCTCAAATTGAGTTTGGCGGGGTTACCGTCAGGTCGGAAAACATGAACATGGCCAAAGCCAACCCAAAAAAAATTGAATCGGTTAATATTAAGATAACCCCTAAATATCAAACTTCAGGAGGGCAATTATCAATATTTAAAAACAACGAAGTTACAAACTTCAACATTACAGCCCTCGGAACTTCATACGACAAATCAACTACAGCGAAAGCAACCATCAATAAAAATGATATATCGGTAACCAATGTTTACACCAGTGCAGACCAGTATTCAAAAAATACGACTACGATTTCAGCAAAAGTGGTGTTTGATGAAAAAAAGACCATGATTCTGTCGTTGGTTATGACCCACGAAGAAAACATAACATTTAATTTGGACAAACCGGATGATTTATCGGTAAGAAACTGGATACAAACCATTGAAATGCAAAACGTACCCATTAAGGTTGAGAGCTATGGCGACATCTCCTTTTATCTTGTTCCCGACAATAACCAACAAAATCTAAAAAAATCGGTTAAAAAAATACTTCATCAGAATACAGAAACGTACCGGGGCGAAACAAAACAAAAAATTTCGACCGAAGCGAACCTGAATACCATTGAAGGAATTAGTTTTTCAATTCATTTCTAATCCTGTAAAAATTTAAGAATTCCGATTATGCCATTCTGTTCAAATTGTGGAAATGAAATAAATCCGGGGGCCGCGTTTTGCGGAAACTGTGGAACCCCCGTTGTACAACAAACGAATGTTGTTCCCCCGGTGTCGGGAAAAGTAACGCTTGACGTCATCAACCGCGAACGGCTGAATATGGTAAAAGCGGAACTCGAAAATGCCGCCATCCGTTACGAAGCAGGCGCCATGCACTATATGCAGGGCAACCTCGAACTGCAATCGGATATGCCCGGCGTTGGCAGTATTCTTAAATCGATGGTAACGCGCGAAAAAATTGTAAAGCCTGTTATAAGCGGCACGGGTACCATCATTTTTCAACCTTCGTTTGGCGAGTTCACCATTCTTGAACTCCAAAACGACGAATGGATTCTCGACCAGGGAGCGTATTATGCCTCGGAAGTTGATGTTGAAATTGGCGCCTACACCAACCGCGCCATCAGCGCCATGTTTTCGG
>CAZHKI010000307.1:0-5237 GCA_964533365.1 uncultured Maribellus sp.
ACCGACAATCTGGCGGCAGTTCCTGTTCTTACCGATATGTCCTGCGGAGGTGAAATCGGGTTTACCTACACCGTTACCGATTCCTGCGGACAAGATGTAAGCTGCACTTCCAACTTTGTGGTGCTCACTGCCAGTGACCTTGCAGTTATTTGCCCTGCCGATCCGGTTTTGCCGGCCTGTTCGTCGCAGGCAGAAATAGCCGCCGCCTACGCCCTCTGGGCGGCCGGGTTCAGCTTTACCGGCGGGTGTGCAGGGGTAACCACCAACCTGAGTGAAATTCCCGCACTGCCCGACCTGACCTGCGGCGGGCAAATCACGTTTACCTACCGCGCCGACTACAGCGCTACGGGCTGTGAATATGCAGTGGACTGCATTGCCACCTTTACAGTGGCAGAACCCGACCCCATAAGCATAACCATTTCGCCCGATGTATCGCTGCCGGTTTGTTCAACCACCGGCGAAATTGAAGCCGCCTACAACAATTGGGCGGCCGGGTTTGCAGCAACCGGCGGGTGCAGTTTGACCACCAATATTACCAATATCCCGGCGCTGCCCGACTCCATGTACTGCGGCGGCGAAATATCGTTCACCCTCGTGGCCGATAATGGCGCCGGGTCCTGTACCAACCATGCCGAAGGCACCTCAGTATTCAAGGTATTTACCCCTCCCCCGCTTACGGTTTCGTGCCCGGCCGATCCGAACCTTCCCGGATGTTCCGATCCGGCGGTTATTGCCAATGCCTACAATGCCTGGGTTGACGGGTTTAAAACAGCAGGCGGTTGTAACGTGGTAACCAATATTGCTGAAATTCCCCCGCTGGGCAGCCTGTTATGTGAAGGCACCCTGGAATTTACCTTTAAAGCATACAATGGCAGCAATGTTTGTCCCGATACGGCCACCTGCTTCCAGACCTTTACCATTGGCGAAGCGCCCGAAATGACCGTTACCTGTCCGCCCCACCAGGTGGTTCACGGATGTACGCCCGAAGAGGTCCAAACCGATTTCGACAACTGGCTGGCCGGGTTTGGCGTCAGCGGCGGCTGCAACCCTTCGGCCACCGATCTTTCGATTTTTACCCCGCCGGCTACCTGTGGCGGGACGCTCACCATCGATTACCATGTAACCGATGAATGCGGGAACACCGCCACATGCAGTTCTTCGTTTACCGTGGAACCAACCGACCTGGCCGTAACGGTCCCCGGCGATGCTTTCGAAGCCGCCTGCCAGTCGCAGCAGGACATTGACATTGCCTTTTCAAACTGGCTGGGGCAGTTCGGTTCTATAGGCGGATGCGGGGTAACCACAACCGACCTTTCAACCTTCACTCCTCCCAATGCCTGCGGCGGGACCATCATTATAAACTACTCTGCTTCCGATATATGCGGGCAGGTTGAAAACGGATCGGCTGTATTTACCATTCATTTCCCCAACGATGTATTGCAGGATCCCACATTCAGCGTACCGGACAATATCACCCTTTATGCTGATGCCGGGTGCAATTATGATGCAGACCCGGCCATTACCGGAGAACCCTTCAACCTGGCCGATAACTGCGGAGAGGCAAACCTTGTGACAACCTATTCCGATGAAATTATTCCGGGAAGTTGCGAAGGATCGTATGTGATAAACCGCACCTGGACCGTCACCGACAATTGCCTAACCGTAACTTCGCACCTCCAGGTGATTACGGTGGAAGATACAATCGCGCCGGTATTTACGGTTTGTCCGGCCAGTGTGGACAACATCCCGGCCGACGAAAATCAATGCGAGGTGGCAACTTATACGCTGGAAGATCCGGCCGCCACCGATAACTGTACCAACCCGGTTGCAATCTCGTGGGAAAAAACCGGGGCCACCACCGGGAACGGCACAGGAACGGCCACCGGACCTTTCCATGTGGGGGTGACCACCATTATCTACACCGCGACCGACGACTGCGGGAACACCGCCACCTGTACCCAAACCGTTACAATAAAAGATATTACACAGCCCAACCTTACCCTGGGCTGTGAAGATGTGGTGGAGCAAGCCTCGGCCAACAACTGTTCAAAAATTCCGGCCAACATAAACGATCCGGCCTATTCCGACGACTGCTGGCCGGTGGATTCGCTCACCCTCACCTGGGTAATGACCGGGGCCACCGAAGGATCGGGACTGGGCTCGGTAGCCGATTCAACCTTCAACGTGGGGGTGACCACGGTGACCTACACCGTGACCGACCCCGACGGGAATACCGCCACCTGCGAATTTACTGTGACCATAGCCGACATCACCCTGCCCAACCTGACGATGGCAGGTTGTGTTAATGTGTCGGATACAGCCTCGGCCAACAACTGTTTTAAAATATCGGCCAAACTCACCGACCCCACCTATTCCGATCCCTGCTGGGACACCGATTCGCTCACCCTCACCTGGGTAATGACCGGGGCCACCGAAGGGTCGGGACTGGGCTCGGTAGCCGATTCAACCTTTAACATTGGTGTGACCACCGTCATTTACACCGTGGCCGACCCCGACGGGAACACCGCCACCTGCACATTTACCGTGACCATCCTGCACGAAGATATTCCTGAAGCAGCATATACCTGCCCTCAGGACACCGTGTATGCCACACCATCGGCCGGCGAATGCGAAGCTTATGTACCCCTGTAACGAGATTGACCGGTACTGGAACAATTCGCCCTACCGGACTGATTCAACCCATGCCAGCGGCACCTACCCGGTGGGAACCACAACGTTTAACTGGTACATTTCCGACGTTTCGGGGAACACCGACAGTTGCCGGGTGGTGGTGATTGTGAACGACCTTCCGCCCACCTTAACCTGCCCCGATGATTTTACGGTGCCGGCCGACTTCGGACAAACCTATGCCACGAATGTAGCCATTCCGCTGCCGACGCACGGCGACAACTGCGACTACATCCTTTACTGGGGGATGCACGGCGCCACCACCGACACATCGGCTGTTTTCAACGCCATCGACCTGGTGCCGACGCCCTACCCGCAACTGAACGTGGGGCAAACCACCATTACCTACTACCTGCTTGATCGGAACGGCGATATCATCACCTGCGACTTTATCATCACGGTTGAGGCCGCCCCGGTTATTAATTGTCCGCCCGACACGGTACTTTACGCTGGCGCGGCCGATTGTTCCTTCCTTTACAATCCGGGCATTCCCACGTTGGAACAGGGCGCCCAGCCCATCGACTGGAAATGGACGCTGACCAACCCCGACGGAACGACACAGACCGGCAGCAGCCGGACGCCCGACGACGGGCCCGACCCGCTCCCCGTTGTTGCAGTGGCGCCCCACCAATACGATTTCCAGTTGGGCACCACCACCATCACGTGGACGGCCACCAACATTTCGGGCGCCGACACCTGCTCGCATACCGTGGTGGTCCGCGACACCATTCCGCCAACCTTTACCACCGCACCTTACGAAAACTGTGTAGATCCTTTGCACTGGGCAACCTACGATCCTGCCAATGCAAACCCGGTATTTAACCATGTGGACCCCAATCTGGAAAAATACCCGGTCGATTTCAGAACATTTGCTGCGGGTGAAGATGACCTGGACATAACTAACTTGTCAGATAACTGCTGCGATCCGGCAACGATGACCATCCACTGGGAAATTAAGTTTTCAGACACCTACGATCCAATTACAGGTGACCCGGTAAGTCATCCCGACATTACCGGCACCGGGCAGCCGTCAACACACGGAAGCGTTATTTATCTCTGGGGCGACGGGGTGTTCTTTTCCACCGTTGAGCATCACATTTTTTATTGGGTGGAAGACTGCAACGGGAATGTTTCCGAAGAATTTTCGGAAGAGATTACGATTACCCCGCGGCCAAAAATTGAAAAAATGAACTGATATGAAGAGAGGGAAAGAAAATAGAAGAAGAGCTGCAAGCTGCAAGCTGCAAGGTACGGGTTGCAGGTTACAGGTTACAGGTTGCAGGTTGCAAGCTGCGAGCTTCGAGCTGCGGGCTGCAAGCAAACAGGAAAATCTCTTTGTGGCCCTCTGTGGAACCTCCGTGTCCTCTGTGGTTAAAAAAGATTTCAATACAATTATTCCCCTTTGCGCCTTTGCGTCTTTGCGTGAAAATGATTCTTTACGACTTTGCGACTTTGCGACTTTGCGTGAAAAAAATTCTTTGCGCCTTTGCGCCTTTGCGGTTAAAAATTCTTCATCCACGCCAGGCATCCGCAACCCGCAATCTGAGCGAAGCGAAATCCCGCTTTGCGGGACTGCAACCCGTAACCCGCAACCTGCAACCCGTAACCCGCAACCCGCAACCCGTAACCTGCAGCTTGCAGCTATCAAAAAATATTCTCCCGCCGTTTTGCACTCCTTTACCGCAAATTCCGGAGTGCGTCGCGGCAATTTCATCAACGAATGTCCCGGGACTGCTGCCATCACCTTTTTCTTTTCACCGCACAGCAGTTCCCTGGACGCGTTGAATACTTACCATCACTCAAGTATAAACAGCCGCTGCCCGGCCCCTCCCTCCGCAGGGAGAACGGGCAGCGGCTTAACCCGGAGGAACGCTATGGCATAAACGGAAAAAAACAGGCCGCCCCACGCGGGAAGGCCGACAACGGAAAAGAAGACGGAAGTCACTGGTAGTTAGTAGTTAGTAGTTAGTAATTAGTAGTGAGACGGAAGTCAGCAGTAGTAAGTCGGAAGTCGTAAGATGGAAGACGGGGTTCTGAAACAGTAAGTACGAGTTCTAAAACAGTAAGTAAGGGTTCTGAAACAGTAAATTGGAATTCTGAAAAAGTAAGTAAGAGTTCTGAAGTCGTAAATTGAAGTTCGGAACCAGTAAGCAGAAGTTCGGAACACGTAAATTGGAGTTCTGAAATCGAAAGCAGGAGTTCGAAACTTGTAAATTGGAGTTCGGAACACGAAGTTCAAAGTTCGAAGCCCGTAAATTGGGGTTTGGAACTTGAAGCTCGAAGCTCAAAGCTCGAAGCTCGAAGCTCAAAGCTCGAAGCTTAATACAAATGAATGTTGAATGTTGAATGTTGAATGTTGAATGTTGAATGTTGAATTAAAAAAAACAATTTGAAATAACTTTTATTAATAAACCCGGAAAACCTTTTACTCCCCGCGGGGACAGGGCTTTCCTCTAAAAAACTTTAAAAAATGAAAAAGCAAATTTTAATCGTTACGTTTTTTGTGCTGGCGTTTATCGCCGGAACTACAAATGTGTTTGGGCAGTATA
>CAZHKI010000308.1:0-5231 GCA_964533365.1 uncultured Maribellus sp.
CAATCATAAACTTCACATTGCAGGGGAGGGTGTTGGTTTTTACCATCAGTTCGAAAGCTTTGGCGTGCATCATTCCCTGGCCTTTGTCATCGTCGGCGCCGCGCGCCCATATTTTTTCGTCGCGGATTTCGGGCTCAAACGGGTTCGAAACCCATTTTTCGATCGGATCGACCGGCATCACGTCCATGTGCGAATAAACCAGCACGGTGGGCAGAGCAGGATCAACCATTTTTTCGGCATAAGTAACCGGGTTACCATCGGTTTCGAAAATACCGGCTCTGTCAGCCCCCGATTTCAGCAATAATTCTTTCCAGTATTCTGCTGCCTTGTACATATCGGGTTTGTGGCTTTTTTCGGAGCTGATGGAAGGGATCCGGATCAGCCCGAAAAGTTCTTCCAAAAAACGCTCTTTGTTTTTTTCGATGTAATTGTTAATGTATTCCATTTTTTCTTTTTTCAGTTTAACAGATGTTGGCAAAATAGGTTTTTCAATTTTAAAAAGAAATAGGAAAACTCATAAAAAACGATAAAAAAAGGGGCAGTCCTGGTGTGGCTGCCCCCTTGAAGATATACTTCGGATTGCTTTAGTCAACAATAGCCTTGAATTGTGCGTTGTCGAAATATTTCACAAATTCCATATCGGTTTTTGCTTTGGCTTTCATGGCCGGGTTGATGCTGCAGGCAGCTTTTAAGCTTTCGAACAGCAGGTTGTCTTTGGCTGTGCGGGCGCCAATAACCGCTTTCAGGTATTCTTTCAGGTAACAACCTTCGCGATCGAACGCTTCAAGGTCTTTCAACGCGCCGTTGTTGTCGCCGGCTAAGATTTTTGCCAGGGCGGTGTTTACATCGGCATCTTTGCTGAAATAGCGGACGGCTTTGTCGTAATCGGCCTGTTTAACGCTGACAATACCCAGGTTGTAATTCACTTCGTTGCCTGCGCCCGAAGCTCCGCCAAACAGGGTTTCTGCTTTTTTAACATCGCCTTCGAAAAGGGCAATGGCGCCGAGGTTATTTTTCACAACCGGTTCGTCGTTTTTCAGTGTTTCAGCTTTTACGAACATCGGTTTTGCTTCGGCATATTTCATCTGTTTTACCATAACATAGCCGGCATTGTTTGGCCCGCGCCAGTCGTTCGGGTAAATGCGGATGAACGAATTGTAGATGGAAAGTTGTTCCGATAAATCTTCGAATAAAGTGGCGGCATACAATAATTCAGCCGGATTTAACGAAGCCGGATCGGATTTTGCCAGAGCTTTCAGTTCTTCGTCGGTTTTACCAATCAGTTCCACGCTGGTGGCCATTTTTGCCCGGCGGAGTTTCGGGAGTACATCTTCGGCAACAGCGGTGAAAGCTTCCGAAAGGTTTTTGATTTCGCGTTCGCGGACTTCCGGGTCGTTGTACATCGATAATACGCGGAGGATTAATTCTTTATCCTGGATATTTGATTTTTCCATCATTTCCCTGAAACCGTCCCAGTCTTCCGGGGTGTATTTGGTTTTCAGTTCAATATTAACGCCAGCTTCCTTTAATTTTTTGGCAAGGAATTCCGAAGAAGAGCTTTTACGGGCAGCAGCCAGGTCGGTATTTAAATCGATGGTGCCATCGGGCGATGCATACGCCGAAACTTCAACCCGTTTCAGGTCGATGCGTTCTTCTTCGTTGGCTTTTTTCGTATAAGCTTCGAGCGCTTTTACGTCGTCGGCTTCAATTTCGTCTTTCTGAAGATTGGCTTTGTTGATCAGATAGTGAATGTCGGCGATCATTTCATCGGGAACAATCCGCTGGAACGGGTCGATGTTCGGATCGTATTTCCCGGTGTTGTTGGCTTCGCGGCGTACACCCAGAATGGCTTTGGGGTAATTGGCAACCAGTTCGCTGGTGGCAACAACACCATTGGCAATTTTAACCGGGGCAAAATCAACCGATTTTGAACCTTTCGAAGCGGTTACATTCATGAAAAGTTCCGACTTGCCCATCGGTGGGGTAAAGGCAACGCCATTTTTGTAGGCAAAACTTCCGCCCGATGAGTAGCTGATAACTTTGTTGTTGGCCTGAACTTTTTCTCCCTGTGCCGTAACTGCATCAAAAGTGGTTTGTCCGCCTTCGTATTTTAAAACCGGGGTGGCAACCAGTGTTGCTTTTTTATTAAAATACTTGGATGGAAATTTACCATCAATGGCAATATCCACTTTACCGGAATGGGCTTCAAGTACCTCGGGAGTTACTTTATACTGAATTTTGTCAGCATTTTTTTTCATCTTCTGAAGCCCTGCACATCCCGATAAGAGCACGGCTGCCAGCATCACAAAAACTAAAGGTTTAAAACTGGAATTTTTCATGTCAGACATTATTTAAAATTTGTTTGTAATTTTTCAATTCAGCCACAAAAATAGGAAGCTTTTTAAAATTTGAAAGGAAGAAAACGGGTTTTCACCACAATATTAAGCGGTTTATCCCATTTTTATATTTTTGGTCGAAAATGGCTTCTTTTATCTGCTGAAAATGGCTGGGATTGTGGACAAAATCGATTTGGTTGGTATCGATAACCAGCACCGGGAAAGTGTTGATATGCCTGAAAAAACTGAAATATCCCTGCTTGATTTTTTCAAGATATTCCGCTTCAATTGCTTTTTCGTAGTCGCGTCCGCGGCGTTCGATGTTTTTCAGCAGGTTCTCCACATCGGCATGAAGATAAACATACAAATCGGGTTTGGGCATGGCATCGGAAATGATGTCGAAAATTTGCCGGAACAACCGGTATTCGTCGTCTTTCAACGTATTTTGGGCAAAAATGGCCGATTTCATAAAATAGTAGTCGGCAATAATGAATGAGTGGAAAAGATCGAGGTTGAATATTTCCTTTTTGATTTGGTTGTACCGGTCGGCTAGGAACGAAAGTTCAAGCGGGAACGAATACCGCTCCTGATCTTTGTAAAATTTGGGAAGAAACGGGTTGTCGGCAAATTGTTCCAGTATCAGTTTGGCATTGTATTCCTCAGCCAGCATCCCGGCTAACGTGGTTTTCCCTGCGCCGATATTTCCTTCGATGACCAAAAACTGCATGTCCTTTTTTTCTGTTGGTGGACAAAAATAGGGTAATTTCTTATTCGAAAAAGTTCCGTGCGGGTTACATCAGTTTTTTTTCGTTTCTTACTTTTTTATCTTTCCCGGCGCCCAGGAAGTAAGCAACCACCAACCCGGCTGAAAAACCTACGGAGAGCATGACCCAGTTGTATGCCGGGAACAGTTTCATGAGCAGGTAACCAGCCACCAGCCCGGCCACCATTCCGAAAAACGAATAAAGGTACGAGAAGTAATAAGGGGCAAAAAAGCCGTGTTCTTTTTGCATGTGCGACGACAGGCGGCTGATGAGGCGGTCGTATTCGCGCCTGGCAGGCCCGGGAACGTGAATGGCCTCGTCGATTTTTTCAACGATCCCGGCAATTTCATCTTTTTGCGCCCGGCAAAAAAGGCACCCGGCTGAAAATGTTTCCACCCGGCTGATGTTGCGTTTCAACTCTCCGACGCGAAAGAAACGGATCTCCTTTTCTTTGGTCCCTGCCAGTTTTTCGTTGATTTTTCCGTTGATTTGTTCTGCCCAGTTTTCCATTATTTCGTTTATATTATTTTATAAATCTGACCTGCAAATTTTCCGTAGTCCCATCAATGTTTTATCTGAACTTCAACGGAATGGTATTTGCCCTGATAAATTGTGACTCCTTTCAATATTTGAACCGGTACAACCAGCAAATCCCGCGATTTAAATGTAATGATTTTTGAAGAGAAAGCGAAGTTTTTGGCTGCCGTACTGTTGGCGGCCAATAAAAACGCCCTGCCGGATGACAGAGCGTTTCAATTATTGCGATTCAATTATTTTAGTCATTATCGCGGCGCGGGCGGAAATCCCTGCGGTCGCCATCCCTGCGGTCGTTGCCGCGGCGATCGTCGCGTCTGAAGTTGTCGCGCCTGTCGCCGCCCCGGTCATGTCCCCGGTCGTCGCGTCGCGGGCCGCGGTCTTCTCTTGGCGGGCGTTCAACGTATCCTTCGGGTTTTGGCACTAAAACTTTTCTCGAAAGTTTCAGTTTCCCGGTTTTTTCATCAACGCCAATCAGTTTTACTTCCATCATGTCGCCTTCCTTGGTGAAGTCTTCGGCTTTTTCCACCCGGTTCCAGTCCATTTCCGAAACGTGGAGCAGGGCTTCCTTGCCGGGAAGAATTTCGATGAATGCGCCAAACGAAACTACCGATTTTACTTTTCCGGTATAAACTTCGCCCACTTCGGGCAAGGCCACAATTGCCTTGATGCGCGCTTTGGCTGCTTCCAGCGGTTCGATTCCGGCGCCCGAGATTTCAACGTAGCCCACATCGTCTTTTTCTTCAATGACGATGATGGTTTGGGTTTCTTCCTGGATAGCCTGGATAATTTTTCCACCGGGGCCAATAACGGCGCCAATCATATCTTTCGGAATCTGGATGACTTCGATTCGCGGTACGTTGGGTTTAAATTCGGCGCGCGGCACCGGAATTACGTCCATCATTTTTCCCATAATGTGCAGCCTGCCTTCTTTGGCCTGCTGAAGCGCCTGGGTCAGCACTTCGTAGGAAAGCCCGTCCACTTTGATGTCCATCTGGGTGGCGGTAATTCCGTTAACCGTACCGGTAACTTTAAAGTCCATGTCGCCCAAATGGTCTTCATCGCCCAGTATATCGGACAACACGGCAAATTTCGACGAACCTTTGTCGGTAATCAGCCCCATGGCAATTCCCGAAACCGGTTTTTTCATTTTTACCCCGGCATCCATCAGCGCCATGGTTCCGGAACAAACGGTTGCCATCGACGATGAGCCGTTGGATTCGAGAATATCGGTTACAATCCTGACCACATACGGGAGGTCGTCGGGGATCATTTTTTTCAGGGCGCGGAGCGCCAGGTTCCCATGGCCGATTTCGCGGCGGCCAACCCCGCGCGGAGTTTTGGCTTCGCCAACGCAGAAGGGCGGGAAATTATAATGGAGCAGGAATTTTTCTTTTCCCTGTACCGTAACGCTGTCGATGATTTTTTCGTCCATTTTGGTCCCCAGTGTAACCGAGGTGAGCGCCTGGGTTTCGCCGCGGGTAAAAACAGAGGAACCGTGGGCGCCGGGCAGGTAGTCCACTTCGCCCCAAATCGGGCGGATTTGGCTGGTGTTTCGGCCATCGAGCCGGATTCCCTCGTCAAGGATCATCCGCCG
>CAZHKI010000309.1:0-5183 GCA_964533365.1 uncultured Maribellus sp.
CCCCCGGAGGGATTGTACTTGAAAGTATGAAGGAGATAAAAATTACCTCGAAATCAAAAATTAAAATTGAAGGAACAAGCGGAATTGAAATTTCATCGCCAGCCGATGTCAAAGTTGATGGATTGAACATTAATCAAACCGCAGATGTGAGTTTTGTTGCCAAAGCCAATGCCTCAGCCGAACTCTCTGCCTCAGGGCAAACAACTGTTAAAGGTGCAATGGTAATGATTAATTAAAATTTTTACTGATTTCAAAATAATTCAAGCTATGGGACAACCGGCAGCACGATTGACAGACATGCATACCTGCCCGATGCAAACCCCCGGGACACCACCCATACCCCACGTGGGTGGGCCCATTACCGGGCCAGGTGTACCAACCGTTTTAATTGGCAAGTTGCCCGCTGCAGTGATGGGCGACATGGCTACTTGTGTAGGTCCGCCCGATACTATCGTAAAAGGCTCGGCTACGGTATTAATTGGAGGAAAACCGGCAGCCCGCATGGGCGATACTACTGCACACGGGGGGAGCATTGTGATGGGGTGCATGAATGTGTTGATTGGAGGGTGAAAATCATCAATGTAGGATAAATCACAACTACATAATTTTTACTCCTCCTTTTACATTAGGTGAATTATATTTTCTTATGTACCGAAGCTGATGGCTGTTTATTTTTCCAAAAGCAGCATATTTAACAGCAAGAAACTGTTTAAACCAAGAGGACAATTGTGACTTTTCCATTTTATATTCCCCAAAATTTGGTTCAAAAACATAAATGTGTCCTCCCCATGTAGCCCCTGATCGATAAATACCAATACTATGTGCGCCACCTTTTGAAAACCAAAAACTATAAACAAAGCCAACCCGATGTTCTTTTTGAATATCGGATGCCACCTGATCAAGGCTTATCGGCTGAGTAAAGTTATAAACTTCAACCCCAAGCATTTTTGCTGTACCTGAATCCGCAAAACGCCCGCCTTCTCTGTTCCATCGATCCCCAAATGCTTTATATAGCATTTTTACTTCACTGGCATACTTTTTAAGATTTTGTATTCTTACACTGGTTCCCAAACTTTTATCATCAATAATTTCTGACAACCATTTAAGAGCAAACATATGGCAAGCACCGCCGGCTGAAGCCGGATTTTTTGATCCATTCAGTAGTTCTGATTGATCAAAAGGTTCAATTCGATTCGTATTCTCATCCATTTTGATTTGATTAAAGTATTCATTTTCCTTTTGCCTGATTTATTTAATTATCCTTTGGAATTATCAGTTTCTGGTTGATTTTAATCATATTAGGGTTGGCAATATTGTTTGCCTCGGCAATGGCTTTGACGGTAACTCCGTATTGTTTGGCAATCACCGACAGGCTTTCGCCTTTCTGGACGGTATGAACCCTGGGCTCAGTCCCAGTTGGAACAACTGCAGCCGGTTGGACAAAATTTCCTGCAGGAACCGTGTAATCGGTTGTATAGGCTGATTCACGGGGAGATTCCTGTACTTTTTTGGGAGAGGAGCATCCCATAAATGCGGCAGACACGATAAAATATAAAACAGTTCGTTTCATTTGATTTGTTTTTTATGTCTTTCTTAATTGATTGATTACTACTTTCGTTTAATACTTTGAACCTTCCAGCCAGTACACTTCATCTCCTTTTTTTAAATCAGGCGGTAGAGTTATCCGGATTCCGGCTGACAAAACACCGGAAAGGCAAAATATTGGCCGACTGTTCTTCCAGTTTGACCAATAAATCTTTTTTCAAAAACTCCAGTTCTTCATGATTCATCATCTCACTTGTTTTTGACAGGGTAAGAAAAATATCCATGGTTTGAATAAAACCACTGTCGCTCGCCTGCCCGATTTGCAACCCTTTTTTAACCTCGGCTTTTTGCAGGCGATGTCCAAAATGTTCGAAACAAAGGGCTTTTATATCTTCTTTGGTAACAATCCGGCCATGTGAAAGTAATGCTTTACGATAGGCATTCACCCGTTGTTCAGTATCCATGGTTTCGCGGCCACCTGTACTTGGGGTTACCAGGATAACCGTTTCGGAATAAAGGTCGCTGCCATCATAAACTGAAAAAATTTCTCCGCTTTTGATATGGTTGGCAAATGTACCGTTGGTGGTCCAGAATTCAACGAATAATGTTTCTTCGCCGGGATGCGTTTTCAGCAGAAGGTATGAAATATCCTCCTTTACAATCTTGCTTTCTTTTAAGCGGTTTTCGAGCCGGGTAATGGTCTGATCCAGTTCTTTCAGGTTCGATGCAATCATGTCGGCGCCCAGTATGGCAAAGGCGGCGCTTTCGTCGCGCAACAGTTCCAGCAGGTAATTTACTATTTCGGCAGCGTTTCGTGAATCGAACCGGCCTACACCACCATGACGGATGATGTAAGTCCCGTTTTCCACCTCGTTCATTGCTGAAAATGATTTCATCGAGTATAATTTCCCGTTGCTGCTGGTTACCCGTTTCATATCGAGGAAATTCTCGTCGGTAATCAGGGGAATAACATTGATAAATTCTCTCGACGACTGGGTAAATTTGTTTAAATGGCGGTTAAATACCGGAAAACAGTTGATGGAACAAAATAAATCGTCGAAAACGTCGGCTGGTAATACCTGTGGAATTTCCACTTTAATCCAGGTGAGGTTGCTTTCCAGTTTTTCCAGGTCGTTTCGCGAAAAGATCTCGCTGAAACGGTTGGGAATTTTTTCTGTTGATTTACTTTCGGGTAATCCAATCAATTCCGATAAAGTCAGGAAATTTCGTTGGTAAAACCGGTTTATATGATTGCAAATTTTCGTGGTGATATCAATTTCATTTCGCAAAAGATTTTCGAATGAATCGCTACTGCCATCACTTTCCAATCCTGTGCCCCTGACGAATTTTGCCAGTTGGTTGTTAACCGTCCAGCATCCTTTTGCCAACGATTCATAAAAACTGTTTTCATAAGCTTCGTTTCTCAATTCAAAACAAATGGATAGTCCTTCCAGCGATTCGACATCTTCGTCCATTTCAAGTCCAAACCATATTTCCGAGGATTTGACGGTTTTTCCAGAAGCGGTAACCGCAACCACTTCTTTATATAACTCATCTTGGTAAGCAAAAATTTTTGCCCCTGCAACCAGGTATTTGATTTGGCCGTTAAATAGCTTGTAATTTCCGGCAGGCGTAAAAAACAGGGGCTTTTCAACCGCATTTTTTTCGCCGGGGAACACCATTTTTTTGTTAACGAAGAAATGGAACTGTGGATTGATGGTAAAAACCGGTTCTACGGGTTTGGCCCTGAGCAGCGCATGGGAAGGAAAAGGGCCCGATACCGGTTCAGGCGTAAGCAATTCAACTAGTTTTTCGAGTAACCGGGCTTCGGTTGAATTGATTTCGGACGAAAACTTTGCCAGTTCGCTTGCAAGTGCGCCCAGAATCATTCCAACCAGCGGATCGAATGAATTTTCTGCCTGCGTATCCTGAAATCCCCACAGTCGTGAGGCATTCTTAATCATCCGGCTTCTTATTTTTTCTTTGCTTTCCTGCATGGTTTTTAATAATAGGATAATGGTCCGATAAAAAACTGGTCGGAATATGTGAATGGTTCATTTGTCATTTTAAGTACAGCATCTACTTTCAGTTTAATCCGGCTTTTCACCCTGTGCCGCTCCACTTTATAATCAATCTGATCGATCTGAATGCCCACTTTGATATTGGTTAACCTGGTTTCATGTTTCTCAATGGTCTGCTGAATCGAACTTCTTAATTTCTCCCTGTATAGTTGCGAGTTGGAAATGTTTTCAAAGTCGTGTTCCCAAATTTCACAACCGAACGTGCTGTCGTGTTTGCATTCACCGAAACTGGTAACGGCAATCAGGTGGATCCAGCCTGCAACCGAATCGGGCAAAGAACATCTGGGATGTTCCTGTTTGTTCATCAGTCGTTGGGGCTGAAATGGCATTTTATAGTAATCGGTAATCATACAACTCAAAATTTTATTTCAAAATTGTCGTATATCCCAGTACCGAGTTATCACCAGAATTATCCAGCATAAAGTCATAATTCCCCGGCTCCACAATAACAGTTGAAACCACCTCCATTTCTGCGGGCACAAAGTATCCGGCAAAGCATTTCAGAAAGGTTGAAACCGTTCCGTTTTCCAGATAATCAGTTATCCGGGTGTTTTTCAGGGGGCCGATGGTAAAATGCAGGAAGTGGCTGTTTGCATAAAATGATTCGCCGCAAACAAAATCTACTCCTAATGAAGCATGTCCCAGTTTACAACCAGTTTTTTCCCCTTCTTTCCAGTCTTCTTTAATATTCGTTCGGCTATCAACCAAAACGGCATCTACCGTTTCGTTGAGTATTGCGCTGAGGCATTTTTCTGTTAAAGAAATATTCCCGGTAATTTTATGTGAAAAGTGGAGAAATTTAGCCATTCGTGAAAGGTAATTCCGGTTAGTTGATGGATCAAAATTCCAAAAATCGGAGTTGAGGTCATCGAAAAGGTTTTCGCTGAAACTCAATAAAATTTTGCGTTCTTCCAGTTCCAGGTTTATTTTTTGGGAAAACAGTTCATTTTCGAAAGGGAGAAAAAAATTACGGGCGGCTTTTTCTTCGGCTTTCAACTTTTTTGAACCTTTCGAAGCACTCTTCGGTTCGCTGGTTTCTGTTTTTTCATGAAATAAACCTTCTGGCAACGTATCGTAAATGGCATCGCGGTTGACATATATTCCGGCGGGTACCTGCCCGTTCTGCAATTTCAGAGGATTAACATAAGCAATATCGCGTGAATACCTTCGCTTAAACGTACCGTTTGGGATTACAAGAAAGTCGTCGCTTTCGAGACCGTTCGACATTAAATCGGCTAAAATTACTTCTGCTTTCAGGTCGTACCTGATATTTTTAATTGCTTCTTCTATGTCAACTTTTTTTTTCATTAACAGAAATAGCAGAAAAGTTAGGTAGTCTTTGAATTTTTGGAGTTTTCAGAAACGTTACATTCCCAAATCGTCCATTTTCTTTTTTAAACTCCGTTCGGTCATCCCCAGTTCTTTGGCGGCGTTCTTTTTATTACCGTTGTGTTTCTCGAGAGTAGTTTTTATCAGTTCAACCATTTTTTCTTCGCTGGTTAACTCTTTGACCGGTTCAGTGATGCTGGCAGCAGCACCTCCTGCCGACTCGGTTGC
>CAZHKI010000310.1:0-5175 GCA_964533365.1 uncultured Maribellus sp.
AAAAAAAAGGTCTTCCAAAAGAAGATCTTTTTCTATTTTGGTTAAAAAACAAATACCATGGAAAAGATTGCTGTTCATTTGGCCGAAGGTTTCGAAGAAATTGAGGCGGTAAGTATCATCGATGTGTTGCGCAGGGCCGGACTGAATGTGATAATGGTTTCGGTTACCGGAGGGAAAGTGGTAAACGGCGCGCACAAAATTCCGGTTACGGCTGACATACTTTTCGAAGAAGTTGATTACAACTCGGTCGATATGATTATTTTGCCAGGGGGAATGCCGGGATCGAAAAACCTGAATAACCACGCCGCGCTGAGAAAACAGATTCTGGAATTCAGCAAAAACGGAAAATGGTTGGGCGCTATTTGTGCCGCCCCGCTGGTATTCGGCCAATTAGGCATCCTGAAAAACAAAAAGGCAACCTGTTTCCCCGGGTTCGAGAACTATCTGGAAGGCGCCAACATAACCGGCACTGCCGTCGAACGCGACGGAAAGATTGTAACCGGTAAAGGCGCCGGGGTTGCCATCCGGTTTGCCCTGAAAATTGTAGAGATGTTCAAAGGGGCTGACTTTGCCGAAGAGCTGGCCGAAAAAATGATTGTGGGCTAAACAAAAAGATAGCATGACTTTAAACCATGCTATCTTTTTTATCTCTGTAAAACTTTTTTTGAAGTTATTTGCTCCGTTCTGCAATCCAGTTGCGGGCATTTACAAAAGCCTGAATCCACGGGGCAATTTCGTCGGCTTTACGTTCTGCCGGGTAGTATGCCCACTGCCAGGGTTTAAACGCCCTTTCAAGGTGCGGCATCATCACCAGGTGGCGCCCGTCTTCGGAGCAAAGCCCGGCGGTGGCGAAGTGCGAACCGTTCGGGTTGGCCGGATAGGCGTCGTGGCTGTATTTCATCGGAATGTGGTATTGCTGTTCGTTAAACGGCAGGTAAAATTTCCCTTCGCCGTGAGCCACCCAAATCCCCAGTTTCATACCCGCCATATTTCCCAGCATAACCGAATTGTTTTCCTGGATATCCACATTCAGGAAAGCCGATTCGAATTTTCCCGATTCGTTGTGGAGCATTTTCGGCTGGATGCTGTGCTCGGGGTAAACCAGCCCAAGTTCGATCATCACCTGGCAGCCGTTGCAAACGCCGAGGCTCAGCGTATCGTGGCGGCGGTAAAATTTCTCCAGCGCAATGCGGGCTTTTTCGTTGTATTTGAAAGCGCCGGCCCACCCTTTTGCCGAGCCCAGCACATCGGAGTTTGAAAATCCGCCCACAAACACAATCATGTTCAGCTCTTCGAGGGTTTCACGTCCCGAAATCAGGTCGGTCATGTGCACGTCTTTCACGTCCATTCCGGCCAGGTACATGGCATACGCCATTTCGCGGTCGCCGTTCACCCCTTTTTCGCGGATGATGGCCGCCTTGATTCCCGACGGATTGCGGCGGTTCAAATTAATACCGTAATCAGCGGCTTTCCCGGTAAAATCCTTAAAATCGTATTGCAGTTCAAACTGTTTGTAATTTTTGAAACGTTCGAGCGCCAGCTCTTTTTTGGTTTGTTTCCGGTCGAGCAGGTACGAAGTTTTGAACCACAAATCGCGCAGCGAATCGATATCGAAATCCACTTCAGTTTCGAAATTAGTCACCCGCACTTTCCGGTAAGGAACCGGGAAACCGAGCGATACAAAATCAACGCCGCACTGGGCGAGCTGTTTTTTCACTTCGTCGTTATCGGCACACTGAATGACAACTCCCGGGTTTTCGCTGAAAAGGACTTTAACCAAATCCGGTTCGCCAATGCCGCTGAGATTGACTTTCATGCCGCCTTTATTCCGGCTGAAACACATTTCGAGCAGGGTGGTGATTAACCCGCCCGAAGCAATATCGTGCCCGGCTAAAATTAAATCCTGTTCAATCAATTTTTGAACGGCATTAAAAGCTGCGGCAAATTTACCGGCATCGGCTACAGTCGGGGCTGTTTTCCCCAGTTTATTGACTGACTGGGCAAATGCGCTTCCGCCCAGCGCCCGTTGTGTAAATGAAAAATCAATAAAAAGAATTTCCTTACTTTCGTCGTTCACCAAAACCGGTTCCACCACCTTGCGGCAGTCGGAAACTTCGCCAGAAGCCGAAATAATCACCGTGCCCGGAGCGTAAACCACGTCGTCCTTGTATTTCTGTGTCATTGACATGGAATCTTTCCCGGTGGGAATATTAATTCCGAGGGCGCAGGCAAAATCGCTGGCAGCTTCCACAGCTTTGTAAATCCGGGCATTTTCACCCTGATTTTTTGCCGGCCACATCCAGTTGGCGCTCAGGGAAACGCTGCGGAGATGATCGCTCATCGGTGCCCATACAATGTTGGTAAGCGCTTCGGCGATCGAAAGCACCGAGCCGGCCGGTGCATCCACAATCCCGGCAACGGGAGCATGCCCAACCGAAGTTGCAATGCCTGCTTTTCCCTGGTAATCGAGCGTTACAACACCGACATTATTTAACGGGAGGTGCAGTTTCCCGGCGCCTTGCTGTTTGGCAATTCGTCCGGTTACCGAACGGTCGACCTTGTTTGTGAGCCAGTCTTTGCAGGCCACCGATTCGAGTTGAATTACATTTTCAACAAGAGTGTCAATATTTTCAGGATTGTATTCCAGTTCGGCAAAATTCGATTCAACCGTAGTATCTTCCAAAACGGTTTTGGGAGGATTTCCAAACATATATCCCAGTTGCCAGTCGATGGGTTTTTCGCCGGTGGCCGAGTTCTCGAACGTAAACTGCATGTCGCCGGTGGTTTCACCAATCACATACATGGGCGCGCGTTCGCGTTCGGCAATATTTCTGAGCAGTTCCACGTGTTCGGCTTTCATAACCAGCCCCATTCGTTCCTGCGATTCGTTCCCGATGATTTCCTTTTGCGAAAGGGTTGGATCGCCAACCGGAAGTTTGGCCGTGTCGATTTTTCCGCCGGTGGTTTCCACCAGCTCCGAAAGACAGTTCAAATGGCCGCCGGCGCCGTGATCGTGAATCGAAATGATCGGGTTTTCGTCCGATTCGCCCAGCGCGCGGATGGCGTTGTAAACCCGTTTCTGCATCTCGGGATTGGCACGCTGAACAGCATTCAACTCGATGTGGTTTTCGAATTCGCCAGTGGCAACCGAGGAAACCGCTCCCCCACCCATTCCAATGCGGTAATTGTCGCCACCAAGCAAGACCACTTTGTCGCCGGTCCCGGGATTTTCCTTCAGGCTGTATTTTTTATTGGCAAAGCCGATTCCGCCGGCCAGCATAATAACTTTGTCGTATCCGTATTTTTTGAAATTCTCGAAATGTTCGAATGTCAGCACCGAACCGGTGATGATGGGCTGTCCAAATTTGTTTCCGAAATCGCTGGCGCCGTTCGAAGCTTTTATGAGGATTTCTTCGGGAGTTTGATAGAGCCAGTCGCGTTCTTCAGTCGCCTGTTCCCAAGGGCGTTCAGCCTCGGTGCGCGGGTACGAAGTCATATAAACTGCCGTTCCGGCAATGGGGAAACTTGCTTTTCCCCCGCCAATCCGGTCGCGAATTTCGCCCCCTGTACCGGTGGATGCGCCGTTAAACGGCTCAACGGTGGTTGGGAAATTGTGCGTTTCGGCTTTCAGCGACAGAACGGTTTCAATATCTTTAATTTCAAAAAAATCGGATTTGTCCTGTGTTTTTGGGGCAAACTGTTCCACCACCGGTCCCTGCACAAACGAGCAGTTATCCTTGTAGGCCGATACAATTTTGTTGGGATTTACTTTCGATGTTTTTTTGATCATTTGGAAAAGCGACGACTCCATCTCTTTCCCGTCGATAATAAAGGTCCCGTTAAAAATTTTGTGACGACAGTGTTCCGAGTTTACCTGCGCAAAACCGTACACTTCGCTGTCGGTAAGCGGGCGCCCCATTTCTTTGGCTACCCAGTCGAGGTAACTGATTTCTTCGCTGCTTAGAGCCAGGCCTTCCTTTTCGTTGTAGGCCGCAATATCGGTAATGTTCAAAATCGGCTCCGGCTGTTTATTGACGGTGAAAATATTCTGCCCCAGGTTTTGGTACAACCGCTGCAACATCGGGTCGTGCGCAGCTTTTTCGTTTTCTACCGGGAAATATTCTTCCATCCGCGAGATTCCACGGATGCCCATATTCTGGGTGATTTCCACTGCGTTGGTACTCCAGGGTGTCAGCATTTCCTTGCGTGGTCCGACAAACCACCCCTGAATGTCCGTATCGGGAAGGTATTGAGCGCCGGAAAAAAGCCAGACAAGCTTTTCAATATTCTCCTGATTTTGTGGTTCGGAAGAACCTACTGCAATAATACTATTGCTTTGCGTTTTGAAAAATTGAATCATTACGAAGTGCGATTTTGATAGAACATGTTTTAAAACACGCCACAAAGATAGAAATAATCACTGGGCAAAAGTCAGAATCCCAATGAATAATCGCGGAGTTTTCAACAGGCCAACCGTTAAAAAGAATGAAATGATGCAATGATTCGTCAATTCTGATTATTTTGCAGCCAAATTCCAATCCTATGAAGAATCGGTTAATATTCATTTTCATTGTATTCACTGTCATTTCGTGCACATCTGCACGACAGGTCCATAAATTGTATTTGGGAAAACCACTGCAGGAAATCGAAGCTAAACTTGGAGCTCCTGTGACGATTATTGAAAAAAATGACAGTAAAATTTATGTTTTTGAGGAACTAAAAGAATTAAAAAGTACGGAAATCAGCCAGGGGAAACTGACACTTGACCCGATTGTAACGCCACCGGTAAAAAAAACCAGGCGATATTTCTTTACGGTTAAAGACAATATTGTGGTGAAAACCAGACTTGAAGAAGAATACAACCGATAATTTTTTTAATTTTCCTGTAAAACGATTTGAGTTCAAAGATTTTTTTTAGTTTTGCAATCTCGTTTTTTGAAACTTTGCCCAGATGGTGAAATTGGTAGACACGCCAGCTTGAGGGGCTGGTGCCGGTTACGGTGTGCAAGTTCGAGTCTTGTTCTGGGCACAAAAGCGGAAGTTTTGTTAAAATTGACAAAACTTCCGCTTTTTATTTATTCAAAAACCCGCTTCAGTTGCAGGATTTCCCTCAGAAATGAGGGCTCAGTTTGAAAATTAGGTGGATTACATTTTTCACGCATAAATTTTAGCAAC
>CAZHKI010000311.1:0-5164 GCA_964533365.1 uncultured Maribellus sp.
GACTTATAATGACCAAAGTCAGAATACTGATAATGAGTAAAGTTCTTTTCATGATGAGATTTATGATTTTGATTTAATGGATTTTTTAAGTTTTTACCGGTTAATCCGGATTTATACCTTGAAATCTCAAACATTGGGTTTGTAAAAAATATCACTTTACATTACTTGGCATTGAGCCTCTGCTTCAATCCCATTTTTCAAATAAGTACTTTTGAAACTTATTCCTGTATTAACAAAACTAAGTGAATCAAAAGCGTCTTTATCATTGTTTTTTAAAGGTTTGCACGTCAAATATATTTATAAAATTTGAAAAACAACATTTTCATACCTAAAATTATTAAAATGGCATAAAACAGCAAATTTTTATCTATTCTGACAATTTTACAGGTGTTATACTGTTGTATCTCAACTGACTTATAACAACAGAATCTTACAGCTATGTCCAAATGAAACGTTTTGTCATATTGGGACAGTAAACCATCCCATCATAAAATTAATTCCTTATTTTAGTGCTGATTTTACCCTGGACCCTGTTTTTACAGGTCTTACAAAATCAAAAAAAATAAGGGACGATGAAAATCGTAAAAAACAATTTTTAATTAACTAAATTTTTTGAAAGATGAAAAAATGGGTTTACATGACCGTATCGGCTCTGGTTGCAGCCGGCGGATTTTTCTGGAGTTGCCAGAAAGACGAAGTTTTAACCAGTCAGGAAGAACTGATGTTGAAAAAAGCAAAAATTCAGCAGGTAACCGATGTTTTAACCTGGAATGAACAGGTTTGTGCCGGCGAAGAAGTTGAGTTTTGCCTGTCGTTTCCGCAGGCTACAACCGGAAAAGGAACAGCAAAAGAAACAAACGGACAGGTTCAGTTACTGGTTGCCGGCGATGATCCGGCAACAGAAGAAACAGAAACCAGTTATTGGCTGCAAATTGCACACGGAGGTGGAAATACATCCTTCTGTTTCAATTATACCTTTTACGAAGCGGGCATTTATTCATTAAGGTTCAAAGCATCAGACAGCAATTTTCAGGTAACTGAAGTAGTGGTGAAAAACTGCGGTTGTGTAGAAAGCTTCGATTATGAGAAAAATGAAAATGGTTCCTATACATTTACATATATTCCCGAAGAAACTTTATCCAGTGCAAATCTGGTTTTCACTTTTGCACAGGGTGTGGCCGTTTCCGGATTGGATGGTTGGGAAACTAAAGGTTCAACCCGCCAAACTACAATGGAACTGATTGCCTGCGAAACCTATTCGTGGACGGTAACATTAACACCGGATTGCAGTGGTCATTCAAACAATTCCAATGTTTGGACCGATTTCAAAGTTGCTCCAGAATCTGAAGATATCGATGCAGTAGATGAATTGGGAGTAAAAATTTATTCCAAAAAAGGAGATCTTCAAAACATTGTGATTTCTTGTCCAAAATAAATTTTCTATTGAATCAAAAAGAAAGGCTGCCGCAACCCGGTGGCCTTTCTTTTTAGGTAAAGACCGGGACACAAAAACTGGAAAAGCAATCCTGTTTTTTTGATCCATTTCATTAAATTGCGCTAAAAAAAGAAAGATGATAAAAGCAGGATTATTTGGAATTGGACTGGACACCTACTGGGCCCAGTTCGACGGATTACTCGACAGGTTGAAAGGCTATCAGCAGGAAATTGCCGCAAAATTAGCCGGGTTTGGCGTTCAGGTGATCGATGCCGGCATGGTGGACAACCCTTTTAAAGCCAACGAAGCAGCCCAACGTTTCAATACCGAAAATGTGGATGTCATTTTTCTGTATATTTCCACGTATGCTCTGTCGCATACGGTGTTGCCGGTGGCGCAAAAAACCAGCGCCCCCATCATCGTGCTCAACCTGCAGCCGGTTAAAGCCATCGATTATAAAACCTTCAACGCCATGGGCGATCGCGGCAAAATGACCGGCGAATGGCTCGCCCATTGCCAGAGTTGCGTGGTTCCCGAACTGGCCAGCGTTTTCAACCGCGCCGGAATCCGGTTCAATCTGATTTCGGGATACCTGCACGAAGCGTATGTGTGGAAGGAAACTGAAGAGTTTCTGACTGCAATGAACGTGGTGAAAACCATGAGGAACAACCGGGTGGGCGTTTTGGGGCACTATTACAACGGCATGCTCGATGTGTACAGCGACCTCACCCAGCAGTCCACCGTTTTTGGCAATCACTTTGAACTGCTCGAATTTGGGACACTCAAAAAAATCAGGGAAAATGTTTCAGAAGCTGAAATTCAGCAGAAGATAGAAGAATTCCGACAGGTATTCGACGTTTCGCCCGATTGCGAAAAAGATGAAATATTAAGGGCAGCCTGTACTTCGGTGGCCCTCGACAAACTGGCTGAAAAATATCAGTTGGGTTCGCTGGCCTATTATTATGAAGGCGACGGCGATCCGGTTTATGAAGATATTGTCACCTCGCTCATACCGGGTTTCTCTCTGCTTACAGGAAAAAATATCCCGGTGGCTGGCGAATGTGAAATCAAAAACGCGCAGGCCATGAAAATCATGGACACGCTGGGTTGTGGAGGATCATTTTCCGAATTCTACGCCATGGATTTCGACGACGACATTGTTTTGCTGGGACACGACGGGCCCGCGCATTTTAAGATTGCCGACGGAAAAGTAGGATTGGTTCCTGTACCTGTATATCACGGAAAACCGGGCAAAGGATTGTCCATTCAGATGAAGGTTGCCAACGGACCTGTTACCCTGCTTTCGGTTTGCCAGGATGGCGCCGGAAAAATCTTCCTGCTCACGGCCGAAGGAGAATCGGTGGAAGGGCCGACGCTGCAAATCGGGAACACCAACTCACGCTACAAATTTTCAGTTTCCATCCGCGAATTTATGAACCGCTGGTCACTGGCAGGACCGTCGCACCACTGTGCCATCGGAACGGGACATCAGGCTTCGGTAATTAAAAAAATTGCCGGGTTACTTCGTGTGGAATGTGTACAGGTCTGCTAAAATTGTTTCAGCCTTTCCACCCATTCACCGATTCGATCGTAATGAGAACCTTTCCAGTAAATGTTTTCGCAGGTTGTGCATTTCCAAAAAGAGGTAAAGGAAGAAAAAGTTTCGGAATGAACATATGATTCAACTGCCTGACGGGGAACTTCAACCAATTTCCCGTTGCAGTTTGAACAACGCGAGAAAGGCTTCAAACGGTTTTGCAACTGGAACCGCTCAACCACCTCTTTTACCTGTTTTACCGGATCGTTGCTCCGGAGCCAGTAACCGTGTGTAACGGCGCTGTACATTAAAACGCCGAGATCGCGGGTCAGGATAATCCGCTTTTCGCGTTTCGAAACCGAAACAATTTCATCATCCCTGTATTGGTTGCTGAAAAGGGTGTCAAAACCCAGCAACCGTAATTTCCGGGCCAGTTTTCCAAGGTTAACATCCACAACAAAACGGGTTGTACGCAACGGTTTTTCCCTTAACCCGATGACCGGTGAAATATCGAACGATTCGAAAACCGGGTAAACCGATATTTCTTCGCCGCCGGTTAGTAACTGGTCGAAACCGACCGAAATACCATTAACCAAAATCAAATCGATTTCAACATGTGGCACACCAATGGCTTCAATCGTATTTTTTACCGACGGCGTCCCGGTGAAATGCCATGGAAAACGGGTTTTATGAACTTCTGCCGGAAGAAAATCATTCAGTTCTTCGTAAAACCGAAACCACGATACCCGTTGCATAGGGGCATGATCCATATTTTTGCCGTTTACAGCCAAAATCTTTCTCCATTTTTAATTTTCTATCTCAAATTTAGGAAAGAAAAACCGGTAGAATATACGAAACGCTCATTATTCTTCCTAATAAATAATTAATTTTAGGGCTGATAAACTAAAAAGTTCTAAACCAATGAAAAAAATTTTCACCCTGATTTCTATGCTTTCCGTTACGGTTGTATTCGCCCAAAGCGGAAAAGTTTTCGACAACCTGCAGATGAAAAGTGAAATCCTGAAAATGGACAGGAAATATGCCATTTACCTGCCAGCAGGTTACGAAACATCAGAACGCAGCTACCCGGTACTTTACCTGTTGCACGGTGGCGGCGACGACCAGACCGGCTGGGTGCAGTTTGGCGAAGTGCAGCACATTGCCGACAAAGCCATTAAAGAAGGTACTGCCACAGCGATGATCATTGTGATGCCCGATGCCAACACCGGGACACGCGGTTACACCAACGACGTAAAAAATGAATGGCGCTACGAAGATTTTTTCTTTGAAGAATTTATGCCCTTTATCGAAAAAAACTACCGAATCAGAGGCGATAAACAATACCGCGCCGTGGCTGGTTTGTCGATGGGTGGCGGCGGAACTTTCTATTACGCGCTGCACCGCCCCGATTTATTCTCGTCGGCTTGTCCGCTGAGCGCCGCAGCCGGCCCGCTCAACCGCGACGACATGCAACGCTACCTCGAACGGTTTCGTTCATCGGGCGCTACCGAAGCACAAACCGAAGCCTGGTATAAAAAATACAGCGCCCTGGAAATGATTAAAAACATGCCCGACGATCAGAAAAAAGCGGTCCGCTGGTATATCGACTGCGGCGATGACGATTTCCTGTATGAAGGAAATGCACTCGTTCACATTGAAATGCGTAAAAAGGAAATCCCTCACGAATTCCGCGTCCGCGACGGAGGGCACACCTGGACTTACTGGCGCCATTCGCTGCCTGCGGTTTTATCGTTCATCTCCGACGCTTTTCACCAATACTGATTCCGAAGAAAAACGGCGCCTTCAACTTTCTTCGGGATGGCGCCGTTTTTTTAAAGTAATCCGGTTTCTTTTCTATTTTTGACAAAAACAATATCGAAATGAATTGGATTCTATTCCTTGTCGTCTCTATCGGATTTGCCTGTACCCCCACCACTGAAAAAAGAAAAGCTGAGCCTTCGGAAGATGTTGTCTTTCAACCGGAAGACAAGGAAATACTTTTAGAAGTGATTTCCCTTTATCTGGGAGAAAAAGACAATCAGACTGCTGAACTGATGGTAAAAGTGGGCACATTTTTTAAAGAAACACCCTACGTGGCACACACGCTCGAAATGGAACCGGAAAAACTGGTGGTGAACTTGCGGGAATTGGACTGCACCACATTTGCCGAAAACTGCCTTGCCATTGCGCGG
>CAZHKI010000312.1:0-5148 GCA_964533365.1 uncultured Maribellus sp.
TGGTATAAAGCCGAAACATTACCTGAAAACATCGGAAACTGGATTTTCCAGGAAGAAGCCGCTGTAAACGCAGTTTTCGGACCCTATTTTGAAGACAACTCGTACAAACTGGCCAAAGTAAATGCCATAGAAATGTTGCCCGATTCGGTTGAAGCCAGGCACATTTTATTACAGGTAAACAGCCAGGAAGAAATAGCTTCAAAACAAGCGCTGGCCGACAGTTTGAAAACGGCCATCGAAAATGGCAGCGATTTTGCCACATTAGCCCGGGTTTTCTCAACCGACCAGGGTTCTGCAGCACAAGGGGGCGATTTGGGTTGGTTTTCACGTGGCCAGATGGTTAAACCTTTTGAAGATGCCGCTTTCAACAATACAAAAAATCAAGTTACGGTTGCCATTTCACAATTTGGGATACATGTCATTCAAACCACCAATAAAGGCAAGGAAACAAAACAAGTACAGGTTGCCTACCTTGTAAGAAATGTGGTTCCAAGTACCCGAACATATCAGGACACATATGCACTTGCCAGCAAATTTGCCAGCGAAAACAACACAAAGGCTGAATTTGACGTCGCTGTTACAGAACAAAAACTGGATAAAAAAGTAGCATCGGTTAGAGAAAACGATCGCGATATTGCCGGATTGGAAAACGCCAGGATATTGATTCGGGCTGCTTACGAAACCGACAAAGGAAAAATAATTATGAGCCAGGAAGGTTCACCAATATTTGAACTGGGCGACAATTACGTTATTGCTTCCCTTGCCGATGTAACCGAAGAAGGAATTGCTGCTTTTGAGGAAGTAAAAGCTCGTATTGAATTAACCGTATTGAAAGAAAAGAAATCGGAATACCTGGTTAAAAAAGCTACCGAAGCGATGAATGGCAAAACTGATTTGGATGCCATTGCATCGGCACTGAATGCTGAAATCAACAGCGCTTCCAATATTAATTTCAACTCATTTCAGGTTCCGGGTATTGGGATGGAACCTGCGCTGATTGGAACAGTAACTTCGCTTGAGGTTGATCAGCTTTCGAAACCGGTGGCCGGCAACAACGGTGTGTTTATTGCAAAAGTTACGGCCATCAATAAAAACACAGATGCTGATGTGGACAGCGAACAGTTCCGCCTGGCTCAGAATATGAACTACAGGTCATCGTCACAAGCATTCGAGTCACTTCGCAAAAAAGTGGAAATTACCGATAAACGTTCGAAGTTTTATTAACAGAAAAATATCCATCATTAGAAAAGCTGTACCAAAAGTGCAGCTTTTCCTTTTTAATACCGGGCAGAAATCAATACGTCTGGGATCAGATTTATCTGCCAAAAGCTGAAGTTTCACTCGAAGACATTCTGCTTAACAAGGTACAACTGCCTTCCACGTTCAGAGTGAACGCCGGTGTTGGGCTCAGGGTACAATTTGGATCGATGTACAACAACATTGTAAACAACAGGCTCTAATCAGCTACTCACAACCTAAATTAAATATATATTTTACCAGCGGAGTTTGATTTTATCTCAAAGAAAACTCATTTTCAGCCTTAAAACTACCCAGCCAAACCCGTCCGTCTGCTTTTTGCCATTCCCCTCTCTTCAACGTGGCACCTGGAAAATAAAACGTAGCTTTAACTGTTCCTGAAGGAATCTGACGAAATCCTTCCAGTTGTACGGTTCTTGTCACCGATTTACCTGGCGCAAGTTTGAAATACCATGTCGATTCAATTTTTTCAGAAGGTGTTGAAGAAAAATTTTCAGCAGGATAATAAATGCTGCCCTGCATTAGAGAAACTCCGTTTGTATAGTAATGAAAACGCGAAGCGCCCATTTTATCCGGATCAAGAATATAAATATTCTCAGTATCGAGGTTAGTAACACGGTATGTATAGCTCACAGTTGTTTGGTTCACCCGGTTTAAACCGGTCAGTTCCACATGAATTCCTTCTTTTAAAAGCCCTGATTTTTCCAAAGCCAATCGAAACTCATGATTGTTGTTTAACGAAGTACTTTCCGAGAAGCCATATCCGCCGAGCCCAACCACATCAATGGGGTAAAAAAAATCGTCGTGGGCAATTACACTCGGGAAACGTGGAATTGACGACCAGTAAAGCGGAAAAAACAATCCAAGGAAAAGGGGCTGCTGATCCGATTTCACCACAAAAAACCGGCCTGAATGTTTTTCCTTTTCCTTCTCCACATTCAGGTAAAAAATATGAGAAGACCAATCATAAAACCTGATTTCTGATGGTTTTACCCATGGTTCCTTCTCCAGTGCAAGCGATTCTAAATCGGCCTCCGTTGTAAAACGATCCAGTTGTCCGTCTTTTACCAGGTAGATGGAAATCTCCGATTGGTTACTGTTCCTGAAATGAACATCTTCACCAATACACGAATTGAGGGACAATAGAACAAAAATTAATTTCAAATATTTCATTTCGCTGGTGTTGAATTATTTTGAAGATGAAATTAAGTATTTCTGGGTTGCGTGCATAACCTGCAAAATTGATTTATTTTTTTAATCACAAAAAGTCAGGAAAAAATTTGTTAAATCATTTTAAACGATTGGTTTGTTATTCATGTCATGAACCAAAAAAAGATACTTTTGTCTTTACAATATCAATTCATTCAATGAGTTTAATTCAGAATTTTAAAAAAACAAGATAGTAACATGGCAAATATTCAGAAAGTATTACTGATGATCCTCGATGGCTGGGGAATTGGCGATGGTTCGAAAAACGACATCATTACAACGGCGCCGACACCGTTCATGGATTCACTGAAAGAAAAATATCCGCACTCGCAGCTCCTTACCTGCGGCGAAAACGTAGGCCTTCCCGACGGCCAAATGGGAAATTCGGAAGTAGGGCACCTGAGCATTGGCGCCGGACGGATCCTTTACCAGGATATGGTTAAAATCACCAAAGCCATTCGCGAAAAAACATTGTGGGAGAATCCGCAAATTCTGAAAGCATATCATTACGCAAAAGAAAACGGGAAAAAAGTCCATCTCATTGGACTGATTGGCCCTGGCGGAGTTCATGCCCTGAGTTCGCACATGGTAGCGCTTTGTCAGGTTGCCACCGATATGGGGCTGAACGATATATTTGTGCATGGGCTTACCGACGGCCGCGATACTGATCCCCGTTCGGGTTATGGGTTTATAGAAAGTGATCTGGAAGCACTGAAAAACACCAACGGGAAATTTGCTTCCATCATTGGCCGTTACTACGGTATGGATCGCGATAAAAATTACGATCGGCTAAAACTTGCCTACGATTTATATACCGAAGGAAAAGGAGAAAAATCGACCGATTTACTGGCTACCATCCAGCAATCATACGACAACGGGATTACCGATGAATTTATGAAACCCATCGTCATGGTTGACGAAAACGGTGAACCATTAGGTAAAATTGAAGAAGGCGATGTGGTCATCTGTTTCAACTTCCGCACCGATCGTTTACGCCAAACCACCATTGCTTTTACCCAGCAGGATCTTCCCGAATTCGGGATGCACACCATGAAACTGCAATGGTACACCATGACCAACTACAAAGCTGATTTCAAAGGGATAAATGTCATTTTCGACAAAGAAAATGTCACCAATACCATGGGCGAAGTAGTTTCGAAAGCCGGTTTAAAACAAATTCGAATTGCCGAAACTGAAAAATACGCCCACGTTACGTTCTTCTTCAGCGGAGGCCGCGAAGAGGAATTCCCTGGCGAAAGCCGCATTCTGGTTCAATCGCCCAAAGTACCCACCTACGATTTGCAGCCCGAAATGTCGGCGCCGGGAGTGAAAAATGCTATCGTTCCCAAATTGAGAATCGGGGAAGCCGACTTTGTTTGTCTCAATTTTGCAAACGGCGACATGGTTGGCCACACCGGCGTTTACGAAGCTATTTACAAGGCAATCATGGCTGTTGACCAATGTGTCAAAGAAGTTGTTGAAGCAGCACTCGCAGGCGGTTATACCGTGATGATTATTGCCGATCACGGTAATGCCGACAATGCAGTAAATGAAGATGGATCAGAAAATACAGCCCATTCACTGAACCCGGTACCCTGTATCCTCATCAGCAATAAAAAAGATATCCAGTTGGAAAACGGTATACTGGCCGATGTGGCCCCTACTCTGCTTTCGGTGATGGGACTGGAAATACCCAAAGAAATGACCGGTAAAGTTCTAATAAAATAGTGTTATCAATTACCCTCTTCTGTTTGGAAGAGGGTTTTTATTTTTGAAATGATAGAAATTGGGCGGACCATCCTCAGTCGCGATGTATTCGAGGAATTTTTCCTCTGTGACATCCTGAAATGCAAGGGAGCCTGTTGTATTGAAGGCGATTCAGGCGCTCCCCTTACCAGAGATGAAGCAAAATTGATTGAAACTGAATATCCGGTTTTCGAAAAATATCTTCCAGAAAACCATAAAAACGAAATCCTTCAGCAAGGTTTTTCGGTGATCGACAACGACGGCGATTTGGTTACCCCGCTGGTAAACCAACGGCAATGCGCTTATTCATTTTACGATGAAAACGGAATCCTGAAATGTGCCATTGAAAAAGCATTTCTGGAAAGAAAAATCCATTTCCGCAAACCTGTTTCTTGCCACCTTTTTCCTATCCGAATTACGGAATACAAACGGTTTGATGCCATTAACTATCAGAAGCTAAATATTTGCAAACCTGGCAGGGAGTGCGGAAAATCAATCAAACTTCCCTTGTACAAATTTTTAAAAGAACCGTTAATCCGAAAATACGGAGAAGAATGGTACCACGAGGTTGAATTGGCAGCCGAATATCTCAACTCAACCCATTCCCGTTAGCAAAATGAACTGATATTTTTTATCTCAGTTTAAAAGATCCTTTTTTAGCCCCATCCCGGGATGGCAAATGGGCCTGCTTTTTCCCTGTAAACTACAAATTCTGATTACCAGTTGAAAACCAGGCCAAAATCATCTGTATCCAGGCCCCATTTTTCTACCAGCCAGCGGGCAGCCCTCAAATCGTATCGGTTCCGGTTCATTTCCGGAAGTCTTTTTATCAAATTTACCGTAGCTTCCACAATTTCGGGACTGGCATCCTCGATACAATCGATGGCATTCAGTGCATGGCACCGGGCAAATTCATTGGAATGATTTAAAATGTTA
>CAZHKI010000313.1:0-5140 GCA_964533365.1 uncultured Maribellus sp.
CAGCGCGGCAGTACCCTGTCCGTTGGGCGGCAGTTCCCAAACATCGTAGCCACGGTAGCTGGCCGACAGCGGTTCGACCCATTCCGACCGGTGATCTTCAAAATCTTTCAAACTCAGAAAACCGCCCTGTTCCCTGACATATTTTACTATTTTTTCGGCAATTTCGCCCTTGTAAAAAACATCGCGGCCTTGCCGGGCAATCAGTTCAAACGTTTCAGCAAGATAAGGATTATGGAAGATTTCGCCTTTTTTCGGGGCAGAACCTCCGGGCATGAAAATTTCTTCGAATCCCGGGAACTGTTTCAGCGAGGCGGAATTGCGTTCCCAGTAATACGCAATCAGTTCCGACACCGGAAATCCGTTGCGGGCGTAATGAATAGCAGGGGCGAGGATTTCACTCATGGATTTGCTTCCAAATTTTTGGTGCAGTTCGAACCATCCGTCCACACAGCCGGGAACAGACACCGGCAGAGGCCCCAGTGCCGGAATTTTACTATATCCGTTCTTTTTGAAATAGTCCAGGGTCAAATCGTAAGGTGAACGGCCGCTGGCATTCAGGCCGTACAATTTTTTGGTTTTAGCATCCCACACAATTGCAAACAAGTCGCCACCCATGCCGCAACCCGTGGGCTCGACCAGCCCCAGCAGCGCATTGGCGGCAATGGCAGCATCGATGGCATTCCCTCCCGCTTTCAGAATATCGAGCGCAGCCTGTGTGGCCAGTGGCTGGCTGGTACAGGCCATGCCGTTTTGGGCGATTACCTCGCTCCGGGTGGCAAAATTCAGCCCGGTAACACGATCCTGCGAAAATCCCGAAAAGGTTAACATCACAAAGTTGATTATGAGTCCAATTCTTTTCATTTTTAAATTGTTAAGTAATCCAGTGAAGATAGTTTTTTGGTGTGATAACTTCAAATGTCGCTTCGGGATATCCGTTTTTCCAGGCGGTGGGTGAAGATACTTTCCGATTTGGATTCCATTTCATTTCGAAGGCTGAAAGTTTTCCGCCCTGTTCTTCTATCCAGTCAATTTCCTGTTGCTGATAAGTTCTCCAGAAATAGTTGGAAACAAGCATTTGCATATTGTTCTGATGTTTTATCCTTTCCGAGAAGATGTAGTTTTCCCATAGTTCGCCTACGTCGTTTCTGGTGGATAAATCATTCATGTTCTCAATAATGGTGTTTCGAATTCCGTTATCATAAAAAAACCAACGTTTCGACTTGGTTATTTCGTTGCGAAGGTTACGGCTAAATGCATTAACTGCGTAAATAACAAATGTTTTTGACAGCATATCGAGGTATTTTTCAACGGTATTTTTATGTAATCCAAGTTGTCTGCCGAGTTCATGCAGCGAAACTTCCTTGCCGATTTGAAATGCAATAAGTTTTAAAAGTTGAAGTATTTTGTCTGCATTTCTGATTCCTTCCAACGTCAGAATATCTTTTAAAAGATAGGAACTGACCAGTTCTTTCAGGTAAAGTGTTTTTTCATTCCTGTCCGTTATAAAAAATAATTCCGGATAATTCCCGAAAATCATCCGATCGTTTAACCTTCCTGCAGTTTCCACAGCTGTTTCCTGCGTGTTGTATTCAGACTGCGAAAAAGGGAAAAGATAAAAAGTCGTTTTTCTTCCTGTCAGCGGTTCGCCGGTTTTATTGGTAATGTCGAAAGCTGAAGAACCAGTAATCAGCACCTGAATGCCAGGAATGTGATCGACGATTAGTTTTAATGCTTTGCCAATTTCCGGAATTTGCTGAGCTTCGTCGATGACCAAAAGTTTTATCGTACCTAAAAGCAAACGAAAATTTTCGATGGTGCGGGGCTGAAATAAATTCAGGGTGGTAAAATCGTCGCCATCCAAAAAAAGGGATTTCCCGGGAAAAGTTGAGATAATTTTTTTAATCAAAACCGATTTGCCTGTTCTTCGCGCCCCAAGTAAAACAACTACCTTGTTTGGTTTCAGGTTTTGGGTGATTAAAGGAATGAGTGAGCGTTCAATATACTTCATTTTAAAAAAATTCCGATGTGCTATTGCCCAAATTTAATGAAATTTTGGCACTCTACTGCCCAAATTTTATAAGATTTTGGCAATTCATGGCCGTTTTTCAATCTTTTGTATTTATTGGAGCTGAATCATTATCTTCGGGAAAAATTCAAAAATGGAACGGTTTCTCTCCCAATGTGCGGAATACATCCATCGGAAACACGCCGGCGAAATGCAGGATATCTGCCTGGTTTTTCCCAACCGGCGGGCCGGTGTTTTTTTTACTGCTTATCTTCAGAAACAAATTCAGGGCGCTGAAATCGGGCCCGCTGTTACCACGGTAAATGAACTGTTTTCAGGCTTTTCGGATTACTTCTCCGGCGAGCGGCTGCAACTCATTTCGCTGTTGTACGACGTTTTCAAAGCGCATACCCAAACCAGCGAAACCTTCGACGAGTTCTATTTCTGGGGCGAAATTCTACTGGCCGACTTCAACGACATCGACCGTTACCTGGTGAATGCCGAAGATTTGTTCCGGAATATTGCCGATATCCGGGAAATTGAATCGCTGTTTGATTACCTCACCCCTGAGCAAAAAGAAGCGCTCGAACATTTTTGGGGCAGCGTGGCGGTAGCCGGTAATAAAGAGTTTCAGAAAAAGTATTTGAATATCTGGGGGAAACTGTATCCCGTTTATGCTGACTTTAAAAAGCGGCTGGCTGAAAAACATCTGGCGTATGGCGGGATGAGCGACCGCGCCGTGGTTGAGCGGTTAAAAAAGGAAGGGCTGGCCTTTCCTTTCCGGAAATATGTTATCATTGGGCTGAACGCGCTGAATGCCTGTGAAAAAGAACTTTTTGCCCATTTGCAACGGGAAAAAATGGCTACCTTTTTATGGGATTACGACCGTTTTTATCTCGACGACCTTCGGCATGAGGCGGGCCGGTTTATGCGCGAAAACCTGAAACAGTTTCCGCCTCCCGCTGATTTCACCTGTAACAACCATTTCTTCGAAAAAAAGAAGAATATTCAGTTGGTGGCGGTTTCCTCGGTTTTTGGGCAGGCACAGGCCATCCCGGTTTTTCTGGACGAAACCAAACCCGATTTTCGTGAAGAATTTGACAACACCGCCGTGGTACTGGCCGACGAGTCGTTGCTGTACCCGGCGCTGGGCGCCATTCCCGACGAGGCCGGAACCGTGAACATCACCATGGGCTACCCCGTGAAAAACTCGGTGGTTTACGGCTTTTTACTGCTGCTGCTCAACCTGCTGAAAAATAAGAAAACCGACCCGGAAAACCGCACGGTTGCTTATCACCGGTTCGTCACCGATGTGTTAAACCATCCACTGTTCAGCCTGGTAGAACCTGAAAAAACCAAAGTTTTTCTGGCTGAAGTAAAACAGAAAAACCGGATTACCATTCCGCTCGGCGAAATTGATTTTTCGTCTTTGCACCAAACTGTTTTTTCGCTTCCTGAAAACGTGAGCGATTACAGTGATTATTTCCTTTCAGTTTTGGAAGGCTTTTCCCGTTGGATGGAATTGAACGATACCGAAAACCAGATGTTGCCCGAGATTATGGTTTCGGTTTACCAGGCGGTTGAAAAATTGAAAGCGGTGGTTGCCGGGGTTGCCGCTGAACAGGGGCATAAAATCAGCCCGGCGGTCTATTTCCGGTTGTTTTACCAGTACATGGCGAAGGTTTCAGTGGCGTTTGAGGGCGAGCCGCTCAGCGGCGTACAGGTGATGGGGATTTTGGAAACCCGGTGCCTCGACTTTGAAAACCTTATTATCCTGGGGCTGAACGAGAACAAGTGGCCGCGTACATTTGTCGCGCCGTCGTTTATCGCGCACAACATTCGCAAAGGATTTGGCCTGCCCGGAATCGACGAGCAGGACGCCATGTATGCCTACTATTTTTACCGGCTCATCCAGCGGGCCAGGAATGTTACGGCCACTTACAGCGTGGTAAAGGAAGGGATCAGCACCGGGGAACTGAGCCGTTACGGCTTTCAGTTACTTTACGATTCTGCCCAATCGCCGCAAACGGTTAACCTCGGTTTTTCGTTCGCCAACGATCCGGTGCAGCCCATCGAAATTAAAAGCTCACCCGAAAAAGTGGCTGATTTTCTTTCGCGGATTACCGAAGAACACCCGCTTTCGCCCAGCGCAATCAACATTTACCTGCAATGCAGCCTCCGGTTTTATTTCCGTTATTTTCTGCAGTTGCCCGAACCCGGCGAAGTGAAAGATGAAATCGACAGCCCGGCGTTTGGCAATATTTTTCATGAAACCATGGAAGCGCTGTACCGCCCGTATGTGGAAAAAGTGATGGAAAAGCCCGTATTGGAAAGGTTACAAAAAGATAAAATCCTTCTGGAAAATGAAATCAGAAGAGCCATTGCCAAACACTATTTCATGGAGCCCGATCCCGTGAAAAAACCGGTGCCGCTGGAAGGAAAAACGCTACTTATTTTTGAGAATATAAAAACTTTTCTGGAACAACTTCTGAAAATTGATGCCGACCGTGCACCGGTTTCGCTGGTTTCGCTCGAAGAACCGTACCAAACCCCGCTGGCAGTGCCGCTCAACGGAACAGTAAAAACGGTGTGGCTGGGTGGAAAGATCGACCGGGTTGACCGTGTGAACGGCCGCCTGCGCATTCTCGATTACAAAACCGGCGACGTCGCTTCGTTGTCGTTTCAGTCAGTGGGCGATTTGTTTTTACGGGATCAGAAAAATCCGCCGAAGGAGATTTTACAGGCATTGTTGTACACGTTTGTTTTAAGCCGGACTTTTAGAAACGAACCCGGAATCCAGCCGGTGATTTACAGCCTGCGCCGCTTTTTTACCGAAAATTATTCCCCCGAAATCCAGTGGGACAAAAAAGATTTTTCGTTCGCGGAACTGGAAGAGGAATTCAGTGAGCACCTTGTACAACTGGTACAGGAAATCCTTTCGCCCGAGACAGTTTTTTATCCAACACCTTTTGAGGAAAAATGCCGCTATTGCCCGTACCGGAAAATTTGCCGGCGATATTAGAGCTTCGGGCTTCGGGTTACGAGCCACAAGCTTCAAGCTTCAAGCCAATGGAAACTGCGACTGCGACTGAAAACTTTCTTCAAAAAGAAGCCGCGAGCTTCGAGCTACGAGCA
>CAZHKI010000314.1:0-5127 GCA_964533365.1 uncultured Maribellus sp.
AGGTTTTACCGCGATGGAAAAAAGGCGCAGGGTTTTCGGGTACAAAAAAAGGGTAGCCGAACCTGCCGGTTTAATTTCTTTGTGATCGGTAATCTCGGCTGTTATGACTTTCTGAAACGGGCTTGATATGCTGTACCGGATAGCCCGGCGGGAACTTTGTTTAAATTTCGGGAAACAGGTTTTTTCCAATTCTTCAAGAAAAACAAGGTCGCTCGACGTTGATTTTCGAATGGTAATTTTCATGGGTGGTGAATAAATTGATATGATAATTTCGGTTTTTCAGTACAATAATCCGGAATGAAAATATTCCGGAGAAAAATGGGTTGTTTATTTATCAAATGGTTCACTTTCTTTTGATTATAAAAAATTAAAAGGTTGATTTTTTTTTATTATTATTTTCTCAATCAGCCATCAAATGTAAATGTTTTTTTGAATGGATAATTCATCGGGAATAAAAAAATAACATTGACTTAAGTATTTGATAGCCAGTTTTTAAATGTGACTTGACTGATCGGGATTTATTCCTGAAGATTTTGTTTTTTTTATCGGCGGTTCACTTCAGCAGACAGTAACTATTCATGATAAATTATTCCGTCATTTACATCCCTCCCAGGCTGACACCCAACGTGAACGACAGGTAGAAATCGCCTCCTTTTGAAAAAGGCTGGCTGGTAAAAAAATGGTCGTACCCGGCGGTTGGCCTTACAAAAAGCAAGCCTTCCGGTTCAAACGGATTTTTTGACTTCCATTTTTTCAGGACAACATCACATGATGTGCCTACCCCCGAAAAGAAAGAATGAGTCAGCATGTTTTTAACGACCGAGGCGTCAGTATCGACAACCGATGAGGCCGACATCATTTTGTAGCCACCAATGGAAAGGTAAGGATAGAAATTGATGGTTTGGTTTGAAAATACTGAGCGGCCAATTTTACATCCGTATTTCAGGCTGTTTACACGTTCACCGGCAACGTGTAACAGGTCGGTTTTTTTGATGGGCATATCGTAATTTGAAAAATGTTTTCCGATGCTTCCCCCGACAAAAAGTGACAAATAAAGCTGGTTGATAAAACCGTCCATTTCGATGGCCATGCAGTGGAGCCGTTTGCTGAAAGCATCGGCTATTTCTCCGTTCAGAAATTCCTGCCCGTAGCCAAAACAAAAATTCATTCTTCCGGTGGTGGTCAGTTGTTTCATTTCATCCAGAAAATCGTTGTATTTATTACCGGGATTTTTTTTCTGATAATTTTTTACCGATTGGTACAATTCTTTATTATCCTCATTCATGTAATACCGGATGTACAACTGGATAAATTCCTTGTCGGCTGCCGGTAAGTTGCTCTTCATTAATTCGTCGGAAACAAAATTCATTTCCATTGAAAGGTATCGGTTCAGTTCTTCGGAAATGGGTTCCATCCGGATGTATTTTGTTTTTCCTTCCAGCAGAGTTTTAAAATTTTCAGCATTATACAAAAAGAGCTCGAAATTGCGTGTTGCCAGCGAAACCAGTATTTCTTCAGATGGATACAGTATAATGTATTTTTCGTCAACGGTTTCTTTCAGATAGTTCAGTGCCGATATGGCTGCCGGGTAATCGCCGGTTACAATTTTATCGATGATTAGTTTCCGGCCATTGCGAATGATTAGCTCGGTAGAGTCGGTAAAAGCAATAATTTCATTTCTGATGTCAACCTGACCAAAACCTTGCAGGGTTAAGAATAACAAAAAGATACCGGCAATAAATCTGTTCATTGTATTTGCTAAATAAAATCTGTTTCGTATTTCGAAGTTACTGCTATTTTTCTGTTCAAGGGGATTTTGTATTTGAAATACCGGTTTGTTAAGTTAACGTTGCAACCATTACGGCTTTAATGGTATGTAACCGGTTTTCGGCCTGGTCGAACACAATGGAGGCGCTGCTTTCAAACACGTCGTCGGTTACTTCCATGGCTTCGAGGCCAAATTTAAGGAAGATTTCTTCGCCCACTTTTGTTTCGCGGTTGTGAAATGCCGGCAGGCAATGCAAGAATTTAACGTTTGGGTTTCCGGTCATTTCCATCACCTTTTTGTTGATTTGGAAAGGTTTCAGCAAAGCTATCCGTTCGGCCCACACTTCAGCCGGTTCGCCCATCGAAACCCAAACGTCGGTATAAAGAAAGTCGCAGTCTTTCACAGCATCGGCTAAATTGTCGGTAATGGTAATTTTAGCGCCGGTTTCTTTGGCGATTTCCCTGCATTGGTTTTGCAGGTTTTCGGCTGGCTGACACTGTAATGGCGCAGCAGCCCTGAAATCCATTCCCATTTTCGCGGCGCCCACCATCAGCGAATTACCCATGTTATTTCGGGCATCGCCCAGGTAGCAGAATTTTATTTCCGAAAGAGGTTTCGTGGAATGTTCTTTCATGGTTAAAAAGTCGGCCAGGATTTGTGTAGGGTGAAATTCATTGGTTAAGCCGTTCCAGACCGGCACACCGGCATGCTGTGCCAACTCTTCCACAATGGATTGACCATACCCGCGGTATTCTATTGCATCGTACATTCTGCCCAGAACGCGGGCAGTGTCCTTCATCGATTCTTTCTGACCGATTTGCGAACCCGACGGACCCAGGTAGGTTACGTTAGCGCCCTGGTCGAAAGCAGCCACTTCAAAAGCACAGCGGGTACGGGTCGACGATTTCTCAAAAATCAGAGCGATGTTTTTTCCTGCCAGCAACTGTTCTTCGGTCTGACTGAATTTGGCGTATTTTAATTTGGCCGAAAGGTCGAGCAAATAGTGAATTTCTTCAGGTGTAAAATCGAGAAGTTTTAAAAAGTTCCGGTTTCTGAGATTGATGGTCATGATATTTATTTTTTAGATGTTTTTACATAATTTACGGGTTGCCGGAGGTCTGTTTCAGCCATTTGGCTCAATCGTATTCCATGGTTATTTTTGAGCCATACGATTTGTCTTCCAGTTTTTTTGCCTCGGTAATTACACTTTTTTTGCCTCCGTTTTTAATAAAATCAAGACAGGCCCTGATTTTGGGTTCCATGGTTCCTTCGGCAAATGTTCCTGCTTCAAGGTACTTTACCGTATCGGTATAGTTTAAGAATTCAAGTTTTTCCTGGGTTGGTTTTCCAAAATCTTTGTAAATAAACGAAACGTCGGTGAGGATATACAATTCGTCGGCGTTGATGTTAGTGGCCAGCAGACTCGAAGCCATGTCTTTGTCGATTACGGCGTCGAGTGTACGTAGGTTGTTTTCAGCATCGTAATAAACCGGGATTCCGCCGCCACCGGCTGCAATAACAATGTTGCCGTTTTTTACCAGCATTTCGATGTTTTCCTTGTTGATGATATCGAGTGGGACAGGCGAAGGTACAACTCTCCTGTATCCTCCTTCGGTTTTGGCTGAAGGTTTGAAAATCCAGTTTTTTTCGCAGGTCAGTTGGTCAGCCTCTTCTTTGGCGTATAATTTTCCGATGCGTTTCGACGGATTTTGAAAAGCCGGATCGTTTTCGCTTACTTCGACCAGCGTTACCATGGTTATCACATTTTTTCGGATGCCATGTTTGTTCAGTACATTCCGCATCATCCGTTCAATCATGTATCCAATTCCGCCCTGCGAGTCGGCCACACAAATATCGAGCGGCATGGGCGCAATGTTGTACATTTGTTCGCCGGCATCGTTTCTCATTAAAATGTTGCCTACCTGCGGCCCATTTCCATGAGTGATAACCAGTTCATAACCATCGCGCAATAAAAAAATCAGGTTTTCCAGGGTTTCGGTAGCATTCTTTTCCTGCTGTTCAATTGTCCCTGCTTCCTTTTCCCGTAAAAGTGCATTTCCTCCCAAAGCAACAACGGCCAGTTTTTTTCTTTCCATGATTTTAACGCTTTTAACAAACATAAATAATCTGAAGGATACAGGTTATGTGATTTTGTCATTTTTCTGAACATACTGTTTTTTGAAACAGGATCGTACCTCTGGTACACGGATGGATATGAAGAAATTTTAAGGATTGAAAAATGATTTCAATCCGGGGGAAATATCAACCGTTCCCGTTTGATAACAACTTTTCCCCGGTAGAAATATTAACGTGCCGCCTTCGTTTTTTTACTTAAATTTGCAGTTCAAATTAATACATTTCAAATGGCACTTAAACAGAAAAAGCCAGATATTTCCAGCAGGAAAAAGGAAAAAAACAATGAATCGGGCCACAGTGGTGAGAAATTCAGGTTCATTCTTGGAGTATTGGTTTTAATTGTTACTGCATATTTATTGATTGCTTTCCTGTCTTTTATATTTTATGGAGCTGCCGACCAGAGCAAACTCGATTTAAAGTGGATTGATTTGGTTTTTAAATCAGATATTAAGGTTGAAAATAAAGCCGGAAAAACCGGTGCCTGGTTGTCGGAAATGATTATGAACCGTGGGTTTGGGCTCGGTTCGTTCTTTTTTATTTACCTGCTTGCCATTACCGGGTTCAAAATAATGGGGATAAACCTGGTGAAATACCGTAAGAATTTTATTTACAGCATCATATTAGTTCTTTGGTTTTCAGTTACACTGGGTTTGATTTTTACAAAAACTGATGGTGGAATGGCGCTTTACCCCGGTGGAAAATATGGTTTTGTATTGAGCAACTGGCTCAGTTCCCTTATTGGTATTGCCGGCGTTGTTTTGCTGATTTTGGTTTCTGCCTTTACATTGGTGGTAATCCGTTTCGAAGGCGCTTACCAGTGGATGAAAAATTTATTCAGAAAAAGGGAAAAACCTGCCCCAGTTGTCATCCCCAAAGAAAAAAATGCCGAAAAAATTGCTGAAGAATCTATTTCGAAGGTCATTGACAATGACGATACCGTTAAAGCAATATTTGATCCGGACGAAAGTGACGATTTTGAAGTGCATTTGCCTGAAGTTCATGAAGAAGAGCATCTGGAAAATATAGAGATTGAAGACGAGGAAGAACTTTTGGAGGATTTGGAACTTACGGTAAAACCCCAACCGGAAGAAGAAGAGTTTGGCGAATTTAAGCGGGAGGGGATGGAAGATTACGATCCAACCCTCGATTTGTCGGGTTTTCAATATCCTACCCTCGAATTGCTGGAAGAACACAACGCCGATAATGCCGAAGTGAGCAACGAT
>CAZHKI010000315.1:0-5124 GCA_964533365.1 uncultured Maribellus sp.
CCCGATAATATGGGCGTCTTCACCGGAGACATGGTTGGAATCTCGGGCAACGCCCAACTGGTTGACGGCGGCAATATTTCGGTGCCACGGTTTGGCGTTTTCGATGAAAACAGCGAATGGATTGTCGAGGGAATTGGCGTTTATCCCGATATCGAAGTGGTCGATCGCCCGGAACAACTGGCAAAAGGTATCGACCCCGGCATTGAAAAAGCAGTGGAGGTGCTGCTGAAAGAATTAGAGAAAAACCCGGTTAAAAAGATAAAAGTACCCGAACCGCCCAACCGTTCGGGATGGATTGAAAAAGAAATCAGATAACCGGCAGAATTCACTTCGCTGAAGTGAATTGTTAAAACCGGGCTGGCAGTGGCATTTTCAAACATGCTGCTGCCAGCTTTTTTTCAATAATTGAAGCGATGTATTAATTTTTTCAGAAAAACGAAAAAACGATTTTCAAGCTGTAATGGTCTTATTTCTGTTAAAAACAGATACACTATTTCTGACCATCTGCTACAGCAACTAATGCCCAATTTCCGATTTTAATAAGAATTCTATTTGTTTTTTGTTCTCAGGCAGATAATTTGAAGCCACATCCCAGATTATTTCATAATCGATTCCAAAGTATTCATGCGAAACTTTGTTACGTAATAAATACATTTCATTCCAGGGAATTTCCGTGTGATTATTTTTAAATTCTTTCGGGATTTTTTTTGATGCTTCTCCAATAACTTCAAAATTACGGATCACCGCATCAACGGTTTTATAGTCATGTTTAACTGAATAAATGAATAACCATGAATATACTCTGCTATTCTTTCCATCGCTAAATTCATATCTTCAAGGTACAATCTGTATGTACGGTTCTCTTTTTTCATTATACAAAATTTACCTGACCCAGAATTTCGTTTTTCATTTGTTCTTTTAAGGCATTTTGGGTTACCAAATCAATTTTCTTATTGAAAATCTCCTCCAGATAAAGTTCTAATGTAAAAAATCTCCAGCCGATGGGTTTTTCAAGTTCAACCAGAATGTCTATATCACTGTCCTCTGTATAAGAATTGTCGGAATACGATCCAAATAAACCTATCTTTTTAACAGCATAATCCTTATAAAGAATTGGTTTCAATTCAGCCAGTTTCAATAATATTTCAGCCTTCGTAAGCATAGTCCAAATATAACTAATTTATCAATACTTACTTTCATTCGCACTTTTCTGACAGGATTCCATTTCTTTCTGCAATTTAACAACAGGCGCAAAAGCCATTCCGGCATCGCCATACGGCCGGGCCTGACCGGAAAAAGATCGGATTCCTGTCCTGATGGTGAAGAAAACCTGTCCATTTTAACCGTTTCCCCGACAATATCTTTATTTTTGGAGCCGTTAAAATTTCAAAAATGAGAACTTATTATATCATTTCAACCGTAATTCTTTTTTTTATGATCAGTTGTACCTCACAACCTGCCAAAGAAGAGCCCAAAGCCGATGAATTTCAGTTTTTCCTGGAAAAGTTTGGCGATACAAAAATACTGCGTTACCCGGTGCCGGGTTTCGACCAGTTGCCGTTTCAGCAAAAAGAGCTGATTTACTATTTGTCGCAGGCAGCCGTCGAAGGCCGCGACATCATGTTCGACCAGAATTACCGGCACAACCTGGCGGTACGGCGCACGCTCGAAGCCATTTTCGAAAACTTCACCGGCGACCGCACAACCGCCGAATTTCAGTCGTTTGTGGTTTACCTGAAACGGGTTTGGTTCGCCAACGGCATTCACCATCACTACTCCACCGACAAATTCGAACCCGGGTTCAGCGCCGGTTATTTCAAAACGCTGCTGGATGAAATTGATGAGTCGAAACTCCCGCTTCCCAAAAGTGAAATCGAAGAAAAACTTATTCCGGTACTGTTCGACCCGGCTGTTGATGCCAAACGGGTAAACCAGGCCGAAGGTCAGGATTTGATTGCCACATCGGCCAACCATTACTGGGGTGCGGGTGTAACGCAAAAAGAAGCCGAAGCGTTTTATGCCGCGATGAAAATTCCCGGCGATCCCGAGCCGGTTTCCTACGGATTAAACAGCCGGTTGGAAAAACAAAACGGTAAACTGGTTGAAAATGTCTGGAAAGTGGGTGGAACCTACTCCCCTGCCATCGAAAAAATTGTGTTCTGGCTCGAAAAAGCGCTCACCGTGGCCGAAAACGAACAGCAAAAACAGGTTATTTCGCTGCTGGCTGATTATTACAAAACCGGCGATTTAAAAACCTTCGACCAATACAACGTGGCCTGGCTGGCCGACCAGCAGTCGTCTGTCGATTTTGTCAACGGGTTCATCGAAACCTATGGCGATCCGCTTGGGCTGAAAGCCAGCTGGGAAAGTGTGGTCAATTTCAAAAATGAAGAAGCCACAAAACGCACCGAAATCATCAGCAGCAACGCGCAGTGGTTCGAAGACCATTCGCCGGTCGATCCCCGTTTCCGGAAAGAAAAGGTGAAAGGGGTTTCGGCCAAAGTCATCACGGCAGCCATGCTGGGCGGCGACTGTTACCCGGCCACGCCCATTGGCATCAACCTGCCCAACGCCGATTGGATTCGGAAAGAACACGGTTCGAAATCGGTAACCATCGAAAATATTACCTACGCCTACGACCGGGCCAGTCAGGGAAACGGGTTCCTCGAAGAATTCTGTTTTTCGCAGGAAGAGATTGACCGCCAGAATAAATACGGGTTCCAGGCCGACAACCTGCATACCGATTTGCACGAATGCCTCGGGCATGGTTCAGGGCAATTGCTTCCCGGCGTTTCGGGCGATGAACTAAAAGCTTACGGTGCAACGATTGAGGAAGCCCGCGCCGACCTGTTTGCCCTGTATTACATGGCCGATCCGAAACTGGTGGATCTGGGGCTCCTGCCCGATGCCGAAGCATTTAAAGCTTCATACGACGACTACATCCGTAACGGACTGATGACCCAGCTCACCCGCATAAAACCGGGCAACAACATCGAGGAATCACACATGCGCAACCGCCAGTTGATTGCCATGTGGGTGTATGAAAAAGGAAAAGGCGAAAACGTAATCGAACGCAAAGAAAAGGAAGAAAAAACCTACTTTGTGATAAACGACTACCATAAACTGCGTACCCTCTTCGGCGAACTGTTAGCCGAAATTCAGCGCATCAAATCGGAAGGTGATTTTGAAGCCGCCAAAATCCTCGTGGAAACTTATGCTGTTAAAGTGGAACCCGTACTGCACCGCCAAGTACTGTCCCGTTACGAAAAGCTGGATTTAGCGCCGTACAGCGGCTTTGTCAATCCAAAATACATCGTCGAAAAAGACGCCACCGGAACCATCACCAACATCACCCTCGATTTCACTGAAGATTACATCACACAAATGTTGCGCTATTCGAAAGAGCATTCGTGGTTGCCTGTTTACAACTAAATAAAAATACCTAAACATGAACAGAATCATTTCCATTTTTGGCATTCTCCTGTTTTTCATGACCTCCTGCTCAACCGGGAAAAAGTCGCTCCAGAAAGGAGAATATTTTTCAGCTGTATTAAAAGCTGTGGAACGCCTGAAATCGGCGCCGGAAAACAAAAATGCCAGTAAAGTCCTTCGCGAAGGATACCCGATGACACTGGAATGGACGCAGGAAGAAATGGATTTGATCCTGTCGTCGAACACAGCCGAAAAATGGGAAGAAGCCATTCATCTGATGCAGCAGGTCAACCAGTTGTCCGATGAAATCAGAAGAACTCCGGCCGCGCGTAAAATTATTGACCAACCAAAAACCTATACTTCGGAACTGAACATGGCGTTCGAAAGGGCTGCCGAAGGCCGTTACAACGCCGGACTGGCCGAACTGGAAATCAACACCCGGCAATCGGCCCGAGATGCGTTCGACCATTTTCTGAAAGCCAGTCAATTTGTGCCCGGTTACAAAAATGTAATGGAACTAATGCCGAAAGCCAAAGAACTGGCCACGGTCAGGGTTCTTCTACAGGCCATTCCGGTCAATACCCAGAAATACCGGCTTTCTTCCGAATTCTTCTACAACCAGATATTCGAATACCTCAACAACCAGTTTCCCTCCGGAAGTTTTGTTGATTTCTATTCCCCGCTACAGGCCGAACAACAAGGTTTGAAATATCCCGATTTTGTGGTTGACATGGAATTCTTCGATTTCTCGGTTGGAAATTTAACGCGCACCGAAAAAGAAGAAAAAGTGGAAAAGAGAGTTAAACTGGAAACCAAAGACACCACGAAAGTAGAGTATAGAAATTATTCAGCAAAACTGAAAACCTACACCGATCAGGTATTGTCGGGCGGAACGTTGCGGGTAAGGATTTTTGAACCGCCAAACGACAAGCTGCTGCTCGACGAACTGGTTCCCGGTTCCTTTACCTGGGTCAACCAGTATGCCTTGTTTGCCGGCGATGTGGAAGCCCTCGAAAAAAATCAACTCGAACTGACCAAACGAAAGGTAATGCCATTGCCGCCGGAACAGGATCTGTTCATCGAATTTACCAAACCCATTTATTCCCAGGTGACACAGAAATTAAACCGGTTCTTCAGAAGATACAACTGATGGCCGGAAAGAAGTTTTTTGGTTATCGGTTTTATGGACTTCAGATGGAATAATAATTCTGTTCATTTACGCATTCTTCTGCCTGGTTGCTTTTGGAGTAAATTAAAATTAATATTCCATCTTTCAATTTATTGTAAATTTATCTTACAAAAATAAATAAGATGAAGAATCCGGCAATACTCCTGTTCGTCAGCACGTTAATCACTCTGGGCCAAATAAGGTGCGCCACAGAAGCAAAAAACGACAGTTCATACGAAGAGTGTTCACTTAAGAGAGTCTGGATGACGGAACCTTCATCCAAGCGTTTGAGATGTGTGATATACAGGGTAATTAAGCTTATTCCGATGTAAAAAAGTTTGATATAGTTAACGGCATTATAACAACATCTGTTAGTTATTTAGAATAGCCAATGTCCAGAGAGAGGGGCCTATAAGGCCCCTCTCTCTGGATGCTAACCTGATCCTATAACAGAAACGTTATTTTTGTGTCGCTAATAAACCTTCGACTGCTTTTATATCAGTCTCGATTTTTTCGATTTCTTT
>CAZHKI010000316.1:0-5108 GCA_964533365.1 uncultured Maribellus sp.
CCCGCCGTCCGGGAGCCAGGGCGCCAATTCCGCCTATCTGGATGCCAATGGACGAAAAGTTGGCAAAACCGCATAAAATATAGGTTGCCATGATGATCGATTTGGGCTGGGCAAAAACCCCGGCCGCTTTGAGTTCAGCCAGGCTGATGTACCCGATAAACTCGGTGAGGATGAGTTTTTCACCCAGCAGCCGGCCCACGGTAACGATATCTTCGGGACAAATACCAACGAGCCACATGAGCGGCGCAAAGGTATATCCCAGAATAAACTGAAGGGAAAGCCCGTCGTATTTTCCGTTGGTTCCGGAAACAATCAGTTCGTTGAGCGTGGTCCATTGCCCGATTTTGCCGACGATGAAATTGAACATGGCAATAAAGGCAATAAAAGCCAGCAACATCCCGGCCACATTGACGGCCAGTTTTACACCCTGACTGGTTCCGTTGGTAATGGCATCGAGAACATTGCTGCCGATGGTTTCACGGCTCACTTCAATTTGTTTGTTGATAGCGTCGGTGGGAGGCACCAGCATTTTCGAAAAGATAATGGCTGCCGGGGCCGCCATAACAGAGGCAGCCAGCAGATGTTTGGCAAATTCGAGCCGCAGCGCCGGATCGTCGCCTCCCAGCAGGGCAATGTATGCTGCCAGCACACCGCCTGCTAAAGTTGCCATGCCGCCGGTCATTACCAGCAGAATTTCCGATTTGCTCATTTTTTCAAGGTATGCCTTTATCATCAGCGGCGACTCGGTTTGCCCCAGAAAAATATTACCGGCTACCGACAATGCTTCGGCGCCTGAAATTTTTAGTGCTTTGGTAAAAACCCACGCCAGCGCATAAACTACTTTCTGGATGATACCCCAGTAAAAAAGCAAACTGGTTAGTGCCGAAAAGAAAATGATGGTGGGCAAAACCTGGAAAAGAAAAATGAAACCATACGTTTCTGAATTCATCAAGTCGCCAAGGAGGAATTCGCTGCCTACTTTGGTAAAGTCAAGGATTTTCACAAAAATCTGCCCGAAAAATTCGAATCCCGTTCGGATAAACGGAACATACAAAACGCCCACAGCCAGCAATATCTGGATGATCAATCCCACAATTACCGTGCGCCATGGAATATTTTTCCGGTCGGTGCTAAGCAAAAAACCAAGAAAAATCAGAACTGCCATTCCGAGTAATCCCCGGAACACCGTGATCATCGAAAAAGGCGATTGCCTGTCTTTCGAAAGGAGCAAGGTGGACGTATCGGGAGTGGTTTGCTGAACGACCTGCCCGGTTTGGATTTGGGCAGTGTCGGGTGTTTGTGCGTAAGCCGGACAGACAAATAAAATGCCGGTAAAGATTACCAGCAGGACTATCATTTGTTTCATTGTTGTTTACTTGTATTATTTTTCCCTTTTTTTCATTTCGTCACGAATGATTGAAGCTTTTTCGTAATCTTCATTCTGGATGGCTTCGTTGAGCATTTCTTTAAGTTCGTTTAGAGAGTATTGTGCATAGGATGAAGGTTCGTTCATCTCATAATCATCATCATCGGTATAGCTTCGAACCGGAGAATGTTCATCATCCACCTCCAGAACAATCCCGGCTTTTTTCAGGATGTCTTCCGAGGTATAAATGGGGCATTTGAAACGCAGCGCCAACGCAACAGCATCCGAGGTGCGCGAGTCGATCCGGATCTCTTTTCCATCCATTTCACAAAGCAGTTCCGAATAAAAAATGCCCTCTTCCAGTTTGTAAATGGTTACTTCCAGCAACGCAATATTAAAAGCCAGGGCAATATTTTTGATGAGGTCGTGTGTTAACGGACGGGGTGGTTTTAATCCTTCCAGTTGGATGGCAATGGCTTGGGCTTCCACCGGACCAATGATGATGGGAATTCTGCGGTCGCCATCTTCTTCGGCCAAAACCAAAGCGTAGGCTCCTGATTGTGTTTGACTTACCGATAGTCCTAAAATATTCAGTCGAATCTTATGCATGCTAAGTTTGGCCTGTTTTTTCTGTGAAAACAAATATAACAATCATTTTGATTTTATAAGACAGAATTCGGTTTGTTCCGTTTTTTAAAATATCATATTAGACATTTATTGGTGTTGTGGTTCTTTTTAATATGCCTGATTGGGATTACCAGCTATTCAATAATTTCAACGGTAATCGCCTGGTTTTAAATCAACTTTCTGAACCTCAAAAAATTCTTCGCCAAGTGGCACAAAAAAATCTTTTATTTTTTCAGTTGAAATATTTCGGGTAAGCCAGTCGAATTCAATTTCCTGGGGCAAAACAACCGGCATTCTTTTTTTTGTGTTGTGAATTTCAGCAAGCAAAGGATTTGCTTCTGTGGTAATAATTGAATAAGTATAATAATTCTGCATATTTTGAGGATTTACCCACATATCCCAAACTCCGGCAAATGTGAATGCATCCTGGTTTTTCAGGCTGATAAAATAGGGTTGCTTATTTTTTCCGGTGTGTTGCCATTCAAAATAACCGGTTGCCGGAATAATACACCGTTTTGATGAGATAACATTTTTGAATGAAGGTTTCTCAAAAATGGTTTCAGCACGCGCATTTAAGGTGTATTTTCTTATCTGATCGTCTTTTGACCATGCTGGTATTAAACCCCAGTTCATCATTTCCAGTCCGGTTTCGGTAATTACCGGCATTTCAGGATGGGAAAATCCGTTTACCATGTAGGTTTCCCTGAGGATTTCGTTATTTTTTGCCCTTTCGCTGTAACGCTGGGCAAGTTTGCTTAAGCTGTAATAAAAACACATGGCTCTAAATTTCTAATAAATCGTCCCAACGGGTAGTATAACGTTTCGAAAGTTTTTCCTGTTTCAATTTCCATTTTCGGTCGGTCCCCTGTGAACTTAAACGAATGGTATCCCTGCCCATTGTGGCATTAATCAGATCAACCACTTTGTACAGGTCTTTTTGCTTTTTCCGGTCAACATGATCAAACAAGTTCATCTGAACCTGATTTTCAGGAATTATATCGGACAGAATAACACCGGCTTTATGAAACTGGTACCCCGGTTTATAGATTGCCGCTGCCATTTTGGTTGCATATTTCGAAATCTCGCCCGATAAATTTGTGGCAACGGGAAAATTCAGTACCATATTTCGGCTGTATTGTTCAATATCCTGACGGAACCCGTTGGTATGAATAAATACCATGATGGTGTGGGCACATCCTTTTTGTTTTCTCAGCTTCTCGGAACAAACCACGGCAAATGTGGAAACTGCCTCCTGAATTTTGGAAAGTTCAGTCTGCATGGTGCCAAAACTGCGGGTAGTGGCAATGTTCTTTTTTGCCGGTGGAATATCATCAAAAGAAATACATTGAACACCCTCAAGTTCCTTTTTGGTGCGGGTGCCGGTTACTGTGAAATACTTTTTCAGAAAAGCATCGGTACACTGGGTGATGTCCCAGGCAGTTTTCACACCGTGCATTTCAAACTTTTTGGCAAACTGGCTGCCAATTCCCCAAATGTCATCAACTTTCGCCCATTTCAGTGCCTTAATTCTTTTTTCCTCTGAATCGATAATATGAATGTTATTTAGTTCAGGAAATTTTTTTGAAATTTTGTTTGCCAGCTTTGCCAGGGTTTTGGTTGGCGCTATTCCAACGCTTACCGGAATACCAACCCACTTTTTCACCTTTTCTCTTATAATTTGCCCGTAAACTTTTAAATCAACATCAATTCCTGAAAGGTTCAGAAAAGCCTCATCAACGGAATAAATTTCAATTTCGGGGGTGTAACCCGAAAGGATATTCATTACCCTTTGGCTCATATCGCCATACAGGGCATAATTACTCGAAAACACATTTACACGATTGGCTTCAAGTTTATCGGCCCACTGGTAAGCAGGGGCGCCCATGGGAATGCCAATTTCCTTTGCTTCGTTGCTTCTCGAAATTATACAACCGTCGTTGTTGCTTAAAACCACAACCGGCTTGTTGTTTAATTCGGGCCTGAAAACCCGCTCGCAACTTGCATAAAAATTGTTGCAGTCAATAAGTGCAATCATGTTGGTTTAATAACATACGTAACGATGCCCCAGATAATAAAATCATTGTCTTTGGTAACTAAAATTGGTTTGAAATCAGGGTTTTCAGGAACCAGCCAGCAACTATCGTGTTCAATTTTTATCCGTTTCACGGTAAAACCGCCGTCAAGGTAACAAACTGCAATTTTCCCGTTAACCGGTTCAAGGCTGCGGTCAATTACAAGAATATCGCCATCAGCAAGACCTGCATCGAGCATCGATTTCCCTTTTACCCTTGCATAAAAAGTAGCATCGGGGTTGCGGATAAGCTCCCGGTTCAAATCAATTTTTAATTCAGTATAATCTTCGGCTGGTGAGGGGAAGCCTGCTTTTAGACCCGTTTCGAAATAAGGGATTAATACATCGCCAAAAGAAGAAGCTTTATAAAATTCAAGATTTTTTTCGGGCATACTTTTTTAACAAATTTAGGAAAGAAAAATAAAACAGTAAATATCAATTCCGGGAACATAATTTTAAAAAACCAAACTTTTCATTATATACATCTTCAAACAATGATGAGTAAGATCTATTCTGGCTACAGAATATTCGGGCGATGCAATGAAATAAATGCTCAATTGTTTGCTAATCTTTTTAAAATAACTACTTTTGCAGTCCGAAAAATTTATCCGTTCAGGCTAAAAAAGAGAAATCAAATGTGATTTCCGCCTGCCGGTGTTAACATTAAAACTGAAATTATGTACGCGATTGTTGAGATTGCTGGACAGCAATTCAAAGTTGAAAAAGACAAGAAACTTTTTGTACACCAGTTGGAAGCTAAAGAAGGCGACTCGGTTGATTTTGAAAAGGTATTGCTTGTTGACAACGACGGCAAGGTTGCCGTTGGGACCCCAACCGTAAAAGGTGCAAAAGTAACAGCCAAAGTGCTGGAACATGTGAGAGGTGAAAAAGTTCTGGTCTTTAAAAAGAAAAGAAGAAAAACCTATCAGAAAATGAACGGTCACCGTCAGTATTTTACTAAAATTCAGGTGGAAACCATTGTTGGATAATCTAAAAATAATTTACCATGGCTCATAAGAAAGGTGTAGGTAGTTCGAAGAACGG
>CAZHKI010000317.1:0-5104 GCA_964533365.1 uncultured Maribellus sp.
TTTCCAGTTACCCTCTTTGTCAGCAGTGGTGGAATAGCTTTTTTTATTCCATGACGTAACCACTTTCACGTTTTTGTTGGGAGTGGCTTTGCCCCAGATGGCTGCGTCGGTTTGCTGTTGCAATACCATATGGTCGCCAAAAATGGCCGGCAGTTTTACTTCCGCTTTAACAAGGTTGCTGCAAAATACAGCGACAAGGAAAAGCAGAAGAAACAGGTGTTGTGTTTTTTTCATCATAATTAATTTTTGATTTTTAGGTAATGACAAATATATTAAAAACGCCATCAATTATTCTCTGGATTATGATTTGAATTTTGCTGAAATCAGAAACCCAGGAATCCGTCGGTGGAATAAATTCTTTTTTTACTATGTTTAAGCTTTTTAAACGAAACCTAATAAAATGAACAGACGATTGTTTATCCAAAGAGCATCGGTAACCACGGCAGGTCTGGTTACTGCATTTTCTGTCCCGGCGTTTGCCCAAAACCGCAAAATCAAAATCGGATTAATTGGTTGCGGCTGGTATGGAATGGTGATTACCACTGCAGCCCTGAAAACCGGCAATGTGGAAGTGATTGCGGTTTGCGATGTGGATTTGGAACATCTGAAAAACAGCGCCAGCGAAATTGAAAAATTGCAGGGATCCAGACCCAAAGAATGGAAAGATTATCGCGATTTGCTTGATATGAAAGGGCTGGAAGCGGTATTCATTGGCACTCCACCGCATTGGCATGCCCTGCAGTTTATAGCCGCCTGCGAAAAAGGCCTTGATATTTACTGTGAGAAACCACTGTCGTACGATGTGGAAGAGGGAAAAGCCATGATAAAAGCGGCAGAAAAAGCTGGCAACATTGTACAAATTGGATTTCAGCGGCGGCAAAGCAGAGCTTTTCAAAAAGCAAAGGAAATGATTGAAAAAGGGGAGTTGGGTAAAGTTCGTCAGGTAGGGGCACAAATTCATTATGTTCCTGTCATTTCCGATACAAATATTCAGGCTCCGCCACCTTCGCTCGACTGGGATGCCTGGTGTGGCCCGGCCCCGAAACTCGGCTACCGGCCCAGTATCGGGCACAAAGCCTGGCGGCTCGAAAAAGAATACGGAAACGGGCACCTCGTCGATTGGGGAATCCACCACATCGATATTATCCGTACGATAATGAACTTCGACATGCCCGGTTCCTTTCTTGCCAAAGGTTCTTTGGAAATTCTTAACGGAAAAATAACAACCCCCGACACTTTGAATGCCATCTTCCATTTCGAAGGCTGTCCTGTAATGTGGCAGCACCGGTTGTGGGGAACCGGCGATTTGAATCCTCAGTTCAATAACGGCATTTTCTTTTATGGCGAAAATGCCACCCTTTTTGCTTCCGATGAAAAACTGGTGCTGCTGCCTGCCGGAAGAAACCAGAAACAGGAAGAAATTAACCTGCCCATGCCCGAAATGCAGGACAACCACGTCGCCAATTTTATCGAAGCTGTGTTGGCAAAGAACAGTAAGTTGCTGAATTGTACCATCGAAGATGCATTCCGTTCGACTGCCATGGTACAATTTGCCATGATTTCGTACGAAACCGGCAGCGAAATAAAATGGGATGCAACCAAAAAAACGATTACCGGAAATGAAGTTGCTGCCCGGTTACTGGCGCGACCTTACCGCGGAAATTATAAACGGCCGGTAATCTGATTGGCTTTTATTCCGGCTTGATGAATTTTCATTGGTATTAATAATTCAACAACGACAAAAATGAACATGAAATACCTGGTTATAATTTTGCTGATTGGATCCACATTAGTTGCAACCGGTAAAAGCGATAAGAAAAAACTGGTGAAAGGTACGATTGTGAAAGCCGGGACGGCTTATGCTTTTACCGAAGGCCCGGCCGTTGATCGCGACGGGAAAGTATATTTTACCGATCAACCCAACGACCGTATTTATGTTTGGGACGAAGAAACAGGCATTTCACTTTGGTTAGAGGGTACAAACCGATCCAACGGATTGTATTTTAACGCCAAAGGACAGTTGGTTTCGTGTGCCGATTTGCACAACGAACTGGTTTATTTCGAACAAAACAAAAAGATGCAGGTAATTCACGGGGGTTACAACGGCAAACTGCTGAATGCCCCCAACGATTTGTGGATTGCGCCAAACGGCGGCATTTATTTTTCCGATCCCTATTATCACCGCAAATGGTGGGAAGAGGGCCGCGGCGAAGAGCAGGAAGTTCGCGGAGTTTATTATCTCAGTGTGGCTGGCGAAATTTCGCGTGTGATTGACGACTACAAACAGCCGAACGGGTTGATTGGAACGCCCGATGGAAAAACATTGTACGTGTCCGACATCAACGACAAAAAAATCTGGAAATACGATATCCAACCCAATGGGTCGCTGGCCAACAAAACTTTTTTCGCACCCAACGGTTCCGACGGGATGACCATTGATAACCGTGGAAATATATATCTCACCTCGGGGAAAGTGTGGGTGTATTCGCCTGAAGGTGAATTGATCGAAGAGATTGAAGTCCCTGAAAGTCCGTCGAACGTTTGCTTTGGCGGGAAAAACCGAAATATCCTGTTTATCACTGCACGAACTTCGGTTTATACACTGGAGATGAAGGTGAAAGGGGTGAATTGATCTTTTCCAGTGGTAAATCCCGCGGGCAATAAAATTTACGCAAGCCGTTCAATCTTTTATTTTTTATATTTGCTGCCTGCTAAATAATTATATAAACCAAACGAAGGTGGACCAAAGCCTGGATATGTACAACATCTGGAAAAGTTTTCTGGCCGGAGACAAGGAAGCTTTTGCGGTTATCTACAAAAAGTATCTTGATATACTTTACCGGTACGGCACCAAATTATGCGCCGATGAAGATATGGTTAAAGATGCGATCCAGGAGGTTTTTCTTAATTTATACCTCAACCGCGGAAAGAATAAATCCAATCCCGAATATCTGAAATATTACCTGATACTGGCCCTCAAACGGATACTGTTGAAAAAAGTGAAACAAAGCCGGAAGATGGTGGATGACAGTCAGGTGGATATACTTTATTTTGAACCCGAGTATTGTATCGAACAGTCGATTATTGAGTATGAAGAAGCAGCAGAGATAACCCGCCGGGTTGGCGCCGCCCTCACAAAATTACCTTCGAAACAAAAAGAAGCATTGTACCTGCGGTTTAATGAGTCGATGGATTATCCCGCAATTGCCCAAATCCTTGAAATCTCGGTCGAATCGGTCAGGAAACAGGTTTACCGGGCATTAAAAACCGTCCGCGAAATCGTTGGTGCTAATCCCTTGATATTGTGGCTTGTATTGTCAAAGAAAAATAGCGGTGTGATTTAGTTTGAGGTTCGTAAAAATGAAATAATCAGGTTGTAATACGGGACACTGTATCAATTTCCCCATTCCTGTTTCGCTTTCATTTCCCGAAAACAATTTTTTTTTGAAAAAAAGTTTGAAAAAACTGTCCATGTATGAAAGGTTGATGTCCTTCTGTAATGAATTATGGAAGATACATGAAAAACCTATGTAAATATATTGAAGACAAAAGATTCATCCAATGGGTATTTCATCCCGATGAAGAAACGGAAGCCTGGTGGCGTACTTTTGAAACCGGCAATCCGCGGGAGAAACAAAACATTCGCCTGGCCCGGAGAATCCTTTTAAACCTGAAGACCTCTGATAAACAACTTTCCGAAGAAGAAAAAATTCTTTTGTTTTCAGGAATTTTAAAACAAATCGAAGAGAAACAGCGTCCCGAAAGAACCAGACAGTTGCTGACCGGATTTTTGAAATATGCTGCCGTGGCCATTCTGTTTTTTTCGATTGGTGCCTTGTTATTTTACCGGCAGGACAATTTTAATCCGCAATATTATATTCAGCATCTTTCCGAACCCTATTCCGGTGATGAAGCACGGTTAGTGCGTCCGGGCGGGGAAAATATCATCCTCGGTGAGCAGAAATCGGTTATCGAATACAAGGAAGATGGCCAGGTGGTGGTGAACAAAAACGTTTTAATACCGGTTAACCCGGTTAAAAAAGGTACTCCGGAGTTAAACCAGTTAATTATCCCATTTGGGAAAACCTCCGAAATTGTTTTACCCGATGGAACAAAAGTGTATCTGAATGCCGGCAGCCGGTTGGTTTATCCTGAGTTTTTTGCCGATAAAATCCGCGAGGTATTTCTGGTGGGCGAAGCTTTTTTCGAAGTGGAACATAACGCTGAACACCCTTTTGTTGTACAAACCACCGACATTCGAATAAAGGTGCTGGGTACCAAATTTAATATTTCCGCTTATCCGTCGGATAATATTATTGAAACGGTGCTGACGGAAGGTAAAGTTACATTGGAACACAACAATTCGAGGTTGTTCTCCGAAACTACCGACCTGGTACCCCATCAGCTTGCGGCGTTTAATAAAACCAGCAAAGAGGTTAAACTGGTCAGGGTCGATACCGAAAATTACACGTTGTGGAAAGATGGCCTGTTTAAATTTGAACACAGCGATTTGAGCCGGGTGATTAAAAAACTGGAACGTTTTTACAATATTCATTTCGACTACCATGATCCGCTGTTAGGGGGGATTAAAATCTCGGGGAAGCTGGAACTGAGCGAAAACAGGGAAGAAATAATTAACCGGCTTGCTGTGGCGGCTTCGGTGCAAATTTCAAAAAAAGGAGAAAACTATTATGAGATAAATCAATAAAAAACCGGCAGGTGTTCCCGCACCCACCGGTTTAGAGCGTTAAATTTTTTAATAATGTATCATTTAACAATTCAAATTTATGAAAAAAAAACGAGAACGGTATTCTCCGTATTTAGGGAATATCAATTTACACATTAGGAAGATGAAACTGACACTAATCTTAAGCTTACTTGTGTTCGCAACTTTTGGAAACAGTTTTTCACAGGTACGGTTGTCGCTGAAACTAAAAAACGCGACCATTCAGGAAGTAATTGAAACCATTGAAAAGCAAACCGATTACATTTTTTTGTACAAAGATGAAATTTTTGATCTGGAACAACGCTATTCGGTCGATTTTGAACAGACTACCTTCGAGGAAGTTCTGACATCAGTTTGTCAAACCGCCCGGGTGGATTA
>CAZHKI010000318.1:0-5100 GCA_964533365.1 uncultured Maribellus sp.
AAATCCCGCCCGACCACATACAAGTGACCGGGAAAGGAAATCATCTTCATTACCTTTGGGATTGCTCTTCCTGGAAAGGAAATTGTTTTTCTTTCCAATTACGGAGAGAACATGGGAAAATGGAAACCCCGGCTTCGCCCAGCCTGACAGTCAACGGAACTCAGCCGAGGGGTAACTGAAATATCAATTCTGAATTCTCAGGCTGAACCAAACGACATAAAAATTTTATAAATTTATCATCATAAAATATCAGCTATGGAAAAACGTACAGTCCGGGTACCGGTTTTTCTGTCAGTTTTCGGGTTCATTACCCTGACGGGCTTACTTCCAGGATTTCAAACTGATTTGAATGCCCAGAAACTGGATGTGGCTTATGTGCCCACTCCTGATTATATTGTTGACAAAATGCTGGAAATGGCCCGGGTGGGCCCTGGCGATTACGTAATTGATTTGGGATGCGGCGACGGGCGTATCGTCATTGCCGCCGCCAAAAAGGGCGCCACTGGCCGGGGAGTGGATCTGGACCCGCAACGGATAAAAGAGGCCCGCCTGAATGCCGAAAAAGCCGGAGTTGCCGGGAAAGTGGATTTTGTGGAGGAGAATATTTTCGACACCGACTTCAGCCGGGCCAGCGTGGTTGCCATCTATTTGTTCCCCGACATTAACGTCAGGTTGCGCCCCTCGCTGCTCGAAAAACTGGAACCGGGCGCGCGCATTGTGTCGCACGACTTTGGAATGGACGAGTGGCAGCCCGACCAGAAATTCGGCAGAATGGAGCAACACAGTGTCTGTTTATGGATTGTCCCGGCAAAAGTTGCAGGCGCCTGGAAAGGAAAGATTGCCGGGCAGAACGTTCAAATAACCATCAGCCAGGAATTTCAGAAGTTGAAACTTGCTGTTTTGCTGGAAGAAACAGCGTTGAATGTTGAAAGCAGTTCGCTCTCGGGAAAAGAAATCCGTTTTACGGCGATCAATCCCTCTACCCGGGGGAAATATGTTTTCAGCGGACTGACCAGCCACAATGAAATTTCAGGCGTTGTTCAGGTTTATGAAGAGGAAAAATGGTCAGTTGAAAAGTGGGCTGTTTCCCGCGAATCATCATTTCCTGCAAAACTCTTATAGCTTTAATGAAATAGGCCGGTATCATGATCAACGATTTTAAAAAATATGAATGCTAAAAATTTTAGTTTCCTGAAATTTCCGAAATCGAGAATCGCTACCATTGATGTTTGCTCGGCCGGACTAAAAAAACACTATGTGGCATCGTTCATCGAACTGGATGTGACCGGAGTCCGTGTGAAATTAAGGGAATGCCGCCATCAGAAAGAACCCATTTCATTTTTTGCCTGGCTGATCAAAGCCATTAGCCTGAGTATCGCCCGGCACCCCACCGTTGCCGCTTACCGGAAAGGCAGGCGCGGACTGGTTGTTTTTAGCGACATCAATATTTCGGTGGCCGTTGAAAAAGAGGTAAACGGGACCAAAGTTCCCATCCCATTGGTAATTGAAAAAGCCAGTGAAAAAACCGTAGTGGAAATCACACGCCAAATCAGCGAAGCAAAAACGCAGTTGCTTTCCGCGAAAGACATCGTGATTCAGAAGAAAACAAACCGGATTGAAACTCTTTACTACCTGCTGCCCGGATTTGCCCGGCGTTTGTTCTGGAGCTTGCTGTTAAAAAACCCTCATTTCGCATTCCGGAAAATGGGAAATGTGGCGGTAACTTCCGTTGGAGGACAAGGTGGAATCAACGCATGGTTTGTTCCCATTTCAGTTCATCCGGTTTGTTTCGGAATCGGCGATATCGTAAAAAAACCAGTTGCAATTTCCGAAAAGGTTGAAATCCGGGAAATGCTAAACCTGACCATCCTGTTTGACCACGATGTTACCGATGGAATGGAAATGGCCAGTTTTCTGAAAACATTAACCCGAAACGTCGGGTGCGAAATCGGTCTTAAATAAAATGAATCAACCGCTGCCCCACCCTCTGAAAAAAAATGGGGGAAAATACCTGATTGTTATCATCCAATTGCTGAAAATCAAACCTTTCACTATAGTACGACAAAAGAATATTTAAAAACTTTGTTAGTTTTGCACCAAATAATTCCGGAATGAGATTGAAGACGTTTTTTATTGGTTTTTTACTTATTTTTTTATGCACCACTACCCTTGCACAATATAAGGTAATGGTCAGCACCAACTATCCTCCCTATAATTTCATTGACGAAAAAGGGGAACTGGTTGGATTCAATATCGACATATTGAAAGCCATTCAGAAATTGTACAATATTGAAATCACCATCCAGGGTGAAGAATGGGAAACAGCGAACAAATTACTGGAGGAGGGTAAAATTCAGGCCATTGCCGGCGCTCACTACCGGGGAACCCCTGACAACGACTACGATTACACCCGTTCGGTAATCCGTACATCACACAGTTTTTTGTACAACCGGAAATTCCGCAAAAATATTTCGGCCGATGTCATCCGCTCGGAACAACATCCGGTTATCGTACTTTGGGAAAATGATGTACTTATCCATTATATCCAATCCATTAATCCCAATTCCAGGTTCATTTATGTGGATAATTACGAAGAACTGCTGAACGAACTGGATAAAAGCGAGGTAACCTGCGCCTTTTCACAAAAAATATCGAGCCTTTATTATGCGGTAAAGATGGGAAAAACCGACATTCAGGCAGGTGATGAAGTAATTCTGGACCGCAACATGGGATTTAAAATTTCAAAGGATAGGCCCCAGCTCGCCAGCATACTGAACAACGGGCTGGAAGTCATCATGGCTAACGGCGAATACCAGAAAATTTATGACAAATGGATTGAAATTTACAACAGAAAAGACGATACCTGGTCGTATCTGGTTAAATATTTCATCCTGGCAGGATTTATGGTTTTCCTGGTCATCCTGATATTAATCACTTTCAATTACTTTTTGCGGACGAAAGTAAGGAAAAGGACCAACGATCTGCAGCAGCAGCTCGAATTAAATACCTTCATCACCAAAGAACTGGAACAGCAAAAAATCAAAGCCGAAGAAAGCGACAAAATGAAATCGGCATTCCTGGCCAACATGAGCCACGAAATCCGTACTCCCATGAACGGGATAATGGGGTTTACCGAATTACTGAAATCGCATGACTACTCGGCCGATGAACAGAAAAAATTTATCCGGCTTATTCAGCAAAGTGGTGAACGGATGCTGACCACCATCAACAACATTATCGAAGTTTCGAAAATTGAGTCGGGCCTCGAAACGGTTCATATCAGTGAATTTAACATTGAAAACACCATTCAGGATTTGTTTCTTTTTTTTAATCCTGAAGCCATCGGAAAGGGAATCCGGTTGCTGATTGAAAAAAAGGAAGTGAACACGCAAAATGCCTTCTATTCTGACAAACACAAGCTGAATTCCATTCTCACCAATCTGATAAAAAATGCTTTGAAATTCACTTCAGAAGGCTATATAAAAATGGGCTATTCCATTTCGGATGACAAGTTCAGTTTTTATATCTCCGATACCGGCATTGGCATTGAAAAGGAAAAACAAGATACAGTTTTCAATCATTTTGTTCAGGCCGACTCCTCCATTTCAAGCCGGTTTGAAGGCTCAGGATTAGGATTATCGATTTGCAGGGAATATGCCAAAATGCTAAACGGAAATATCCGGATTGAATCGGAAATTAACAAAGGATCAACCTTCTTTGTCGAAATCCCCAATCATATCCAACCTGCAGAACCAGCTCCAAAACCAGTAAACAACCTGAAATTGGAAAAGCCGGTTATTCCGCCCGGGTTGAAAATCGTAGTTGCCGAAGACGACAAAACCTCATTTTTCTTTCTGAAATATATCCTCGACGGAATTTCGGCTGATGTACTGCATGCAACCACTGGCCTGGAGGCTGTTGAGCTGGCGAAAAACAACCCCGATACCCGCATCATCCTGATGGACTCAAAAATGCCCGAAATGGACGGCATGGAAGCGGTCAGGAAAATCCGCGAGTTTAACCAAAAGGTTTACATCATCGCCCAAACTGCATACAACCACGAAGATTACAAGCTTAAAACCATTCAGGCCGGCTGCAACGAATACATCGAGAAACCAATCGACAAAAACAAACTGATGAACCTCATCTGGAAAGGAGTTTCAAAAAACTGAATTCAATAACAGACGATTATCATTCCGAAAGTGGTTACTAATTTTCTCAACAATTACTTTGAAATACAAAGTAATTTCATTTACTTTGCGTTTCAAAGTACTTTTAAATATATTAAAATTTGAATCCGTATGAATAGTAAACATTTAATTTTGAATGGAACAGGATGGCTGGCAGGTATTCTGTTTTTTGCAATTGGAATTGTCAATACATTTTGGGGAAACGACCCGTTTTTTGGTGTTTTTATCATTTTCCTTTCTTTTGTTTTTATCCCTCCCGCAAATTCGATTTTCAGGAAATGGACCGGACTTTCGGTTCACTGGGGGATTAAAATCGTTCTGGGGCTTTTTATTCTGTGGGCCGCGCTGGGCGTTGGCGAATTGTTTGATAAAATTAACCTGATGCTGAATAATTTTTAAATCATCAATTTCTCTCCACTGGTGCTCCCATCCAAAAAATAAGGCAAATAACGGAACCGTTCTTTCATTGCAGAGAACGGTTCCGTTGTTATTTCACAGGTTAAACTTTCTTACCAATAAAAAATACATAACCATAAAACGCTTTGTACCGGCTATACAATTCAGCTTCGCGCTGTTCGTTGGCAACGAGCTCGGCAGCGGTTTTATTTCCGGCATGTTTTTTCAGAAAAACTTCCTGTGCCGCTGCCTGCGGGCGGTAAAAATGTTCCGTCCAGCAGTTTTCGGGTAGGATAAACGTAGCCACGGGAATATAACCAGCTTTTTGCATTTGCGCCACTTTATTCGGGATGGTATCAATTTCGGGGTAAGCTTCGGTCCAGAATGTTTCAATTTCGGCAGGCCGCACAGCGGTAAACCACGATGCCTCACTCACAGCAATATAACCACCGGTCTTCAAAAACCTTCGCCATTCGTTTAGTCCCCGTTCAAAACCGATATTATAAATGGCGCC
>CAZHKI010000319.1:0-5067 GCA_964533365.1 uncultured Maribellus sp.
TCAATGATTATCAAATATAAGATGAGCCGATATTCTGATGAATGTGGTTTTGTCATCTTTTCTGCAGAAATCGGAATCAGGGTTGACGTATGGAATAAGAAGAAAGCCGTAGTAAAACTGTTCAGCTTTTGTTCGGCGGATTGGCTGTTTTATGCGGGTCGTTTGCCAGTTTCTGGTTGTCTTTCAATTCAAAAAGGGGATTGAGGAACATCGGGACAGCTTTTGCGGCAATAGAGCAGGGTGAATTGGAGAGAAACACAATTCCGGCATTTTCTTCTTTGCACAAGGCAACTTCGGCGCGGTAACCTTTAACAAAACCTCCGTGATAAGCAACTTTTCGTCCTTTGTAACCCACGAGCCTCCATCCGATGCCGTATTCTTTCGATTCCACCGGATCCCACTGGCTGAAATAACTGCGGGCAAGAATGCTTTCGATTTGCGGGGTGAAAATCATCTCTTCCACATTTTTATTCCAACTACCCAGCGAATCGTTCAGCAGGGCAAGCAGAAAGTTGGCCATATCGGAAATACTGGCATTGACTCCGGCAGCCGGTAACGTATTGTAATAGCGGTCGTTGAGGCTGGTAACCCTGAAATATTTATCTGAACCGGTGTGGGGCAACGCTTTGTTGTTGTTGTCTTTGAATGCCGAAAAACCAGTGGAGGCGTCGTTCATTGAAAAGGGACCGAAGATTTTTTCATTCAGCATATTGCTGTAATTTTTACCGGTTTTGGCCGCAACAATGGTATCGTACAAACTGAACATGACATTTTGGTATGCATATAATTGTCCGGGAGATGAAACGATGTTGGCCAGGGGCAAACTTTCCATGATTTTGGCCAAAGGAATTTTTTGTTCCACCAAATCGTCGTACGCGTGGGCTGTGAGTCCGGTGGTGTGCCTCAGCAAATCGCAGACGGTGATGGATTCAGTGGCTTCCCTGGTTTTCAGCCTGAAGCCGGGAAGGTATTCTGTTACTTTTTCGTCGAGGCTGACAATGTTTTCACTGGCTAACATTCCGGCCAAAACTCCGGTGATGGATTTCGAAACCGATGCGAGTCTGAAAAGGGTATGCTGGTCAATGGAATCGTTTGTCCCCGCTTTTTTCACGCCGAAACATTTTAAAAAGGCGATCTGGTTTTTATAAACAATAGCCACTGCTGCGCCTACGGTGCCGGTATTCAGAATTTCGGCGGAAAGCAGGCTGTCGTAACCGGTGATTATTTCCGCAATGTCCAGCGGTTCGGGAATAGGTTGGGTATATACCGAATCTTCTTCCCGGTGATTTTCAGAAGCTGAAATGTTGTATTGCTGACGGGTAAGCGTCAGAATCAGTGCGATAAATACAGTAACTATAATAAACCCGGTTCTCTTCATATACTTGTTTTTTCCGGGGGAAAAAGTTTGTTCTATTTAAGTTTTAAATATGCCTCCTGAATCTCGGCGTAAGTTGCCGAACTGATGGGGCACAGTGGAATTCTTAATTCATTTTCGATGGTTCCCATGGCATTCATAAGGGCTTTCACTCCACCCGGATTTCCTTCCTTGAACAGCAGTTTGAAAAGTTCGATCAGTTCGAAATGCAATTCGCGCGATTCATTGTACCGGCCATCGAGAGCAAAGTGGATCAGTTGGCTGAGTTTGCCGGGCAAAGCGTTGGCAATGACTGAAATAACGCCTTTCCCACCAATGGAAATGATGGGCAGCGCCAGCACATCGTCGCCCGAAATAACCGAAAAATGTTCGGGTGTATATTTGCTCATTTTCGTAATCTGTGACAGAATTCCCGATGCTTCTTTGATGGCTACAATATTTTCGTTTTCCCAGGCCAGTTTGGCCACGGTTTCGGCTTCAATATTCACCCCGGTGCGTGTGGGTACATTGTATAAAATAATGGGCACCGGGCTTACTTTGGCAATTTCGGTGTAGTGTTTTATCATTCCTTCCTGCGAAGGTTTGTTATAAAAGGGAGTGACCACCAGAATCCCGCTTATGCCGCTGAAGTCGAACGATTCGATTTCGCGGATGATTTTCCGGGTGTCGTTGCCGCCCATGCCGACCACCACCGGCAACATGCCGGAGTTATTTTTCGCCCTTTTAACGATTTCCTGTTTTTCTTCGGAAGTTAAAGTTGGGGTTTCAGCCGTGGTGCCCAGGGCAACCAGATAATCCATTCCGCCGTGCACCTGGTTTTCGATAACGCGGTCGAGCGCATCGAAATCAACTTCATCATTTTTAGTAAACGGAGTTATCAGTGCAACTCCCGCGCCTGTAAACTGCTGGTTCATGAACTCGCTTTTTTATTCAGTTGGCCAAGATAGAAAATTTGTTGTTTGGCAAGATACATTGCATCCTGATTTTCTCCAATTTTAATGTTCAGGTCAAAATAATTTTGATCTGAAACGGATGTCCCGGTTTTAAATTTGGCCTCGGTTACCAGGGTAAGGTAACTGAGCGTCACATTTTGCCGGAGGGCAAGATTGAAGAGGAGGTCGAACTGGATTTCAGTAAAAACATCGATTTTGCCCGGTTTTGGAAATCCCAGCCAGTCGATGTCTTTAGGAATGAGTGCAGCTGAATCGGGCAGTTGCCCGGCATTTTCATTGAAAACACACAAACTGCGGAAGATAACCTGTTTTTTGCTGAAAAAATCCTGCAGAAAATAGTAAGCTTCTTTTTGATCGGGCTGCCAGATGACCCCCACTTTTTTGACGGCATCCAGCAACGGGATTTCCGGCGATCGCCGGATGGCAGCCGCTATCCTTGTCATTTTCCGGTTGGCAAATTTTTCTTTTAATCCCATACGTGGTGCAAATTAAGGCACAATCGTTGTCCTTTTCAAATTTCAAACGTTAATTTCTGCAAAAGTAAGCTATTCCAGCATTTTTAAAAAATCGTCTTCCGAAATGACCGGGATGCCTAATTGGGTTGCTTTTTCCAGTTTACTTGGTCCCATATTTTCACCTGCCAGCACATAATCGGTTTTTTTCGAAATGGAACCGACATTTTTTCCTCCGTTTTTTTCAATCAGCTCCTTCAGCCCGTCGCGCGAATGTTTCTGAAATGTGCCCGAGATGATAAAACTCAACCCTTTAAGTTTATCGGTACGGGTGCCCTTTTTTTCTTCGCTGATTTGAAATTGCAACCCCTGGCTTATCAAAAATTCAATGGTTTCGAAATGTTCCGGTTTCGAAAAATATTCAACAATACTTTCTGCAATCCGGTCGCCAATTTCATCGATTTCGGTCAGTTCTTCTTTGGTTTTCATTTTGATTTGGTCAATGGAATGCAGGTTTTTTGCCAGGGTTTTCGCCACGGTTTCGCCCACAAAACGGATTCCCAGAGCAAAAAGTACACGTTCGAATGGTACTGATTTTGAAACTTCAAGGCCAGTCAGAATTCGTTCGGCCGATTTTTCACCCATTCGTTCAAGTTGCACCAGTTGTTCTTTTTGTAACCGGTAAATATCGGCTACACTTTTAATTAATCCTTCCTGATAAAGCAAATCGATGGTTTCCTGTCCCAGTCCGTCAATATCCATGGCTTTCCGGCTCACGAAATGTTCCATTTTCCCTTTTATTTGGGGTGGGCAGCCATCGTCGTTGGGGCAGTAGTGGGCAGCCTCGCCTTCGGAGCGGATGAGTTTTGTGCCACATTCGGGACAGAACTCAGCGAATTGTACCGGTTGCGCCATGGGATGCCGTTTCTGAATGTCGACCCCCGTAATTTTCGGGATAATTTCGCCCCCTTTTTCCACAAAAACCATATCGCCCAGGTGTAAATCCAGATTCTGAATAATATCGGCATTATGAAGCGATGCTCTTTTAACCATGGTCCCAGCTATTTGCACCGGTTCCAGTATTGCCACAGGAGTAACTGCACCAGTCCGGCCAACCTGAAAAATCACATCAAGAAGTTGGGTGGCAGCGCTTTCGGCTTTAAACTTATATGCAATGGCCCAGCGCGGCGATTTGGCGGTAAATCCCAAATTATCCTGAAGTTTTTTTGAATTTAGTTTAATTACAACACCATCCGTTGCTACTGACAGGTTAAATCGTTCCTTATCCCAGTAATGCAGAAACTCAAACACTTCATCGGTATTTTTACAGAGTTTGGTATGCTCCGAAACTTTAAAGCCCCATTCCCTGGCTTTTTGCAGACTTTCGTAATGCCCGTCGAACGGCAGGTTTTCGCCCAGGATGTAATAAAGGTAGGCATCCAGTTTTCGGGAAGCCACAATGGCCGGATTTAACATTTTCAGTGTTCCGGCGGCGGCATTGCGTGGATTGGCCATTAGCGGTTCGCCCGTTTTTTCGCGTTCGGCATTCAGTTCTTCAAAAACCTTGAACGGCATCAGGATTTCGCCCCTGATTTCGAATTTTTCCGGATAATCGTTACCCCGCAGTTTCAGCGGGATGGTTTTGATGGTTCGTACGTTTCGGGTGACATCATCGCCTTTTACGCCGTCGCCGCGGGTAACAGCCCGCACCAGTTCGCCATTTTCGTAAATCAGGCTGACCGATGAACCATCGAATTTCAACTCGCAGACATATTCAAAACCGGTTTCCACCAGTTTGATGTCGGTAGCGGCATCCAGTCCATGTCGCTTTCGGAATAGGCATTGGTGAGCGAAAGCATAAAATAGCGGTGTTCCACTTGCTCGAACTCCCGGCTGATGTCGCTTCCCACGCGCCGGGTCGGCGAATTGGGATCGAAAAATTCAGGAAATTCAGCTTCCAGCTTTTCCAGTTGCTTCATCAGCATGTCGAAATCGTAATCGCTGATAACCGGCTGGTTCAATACATAATACCGGTAATTGTGCTCTTCCAGTTCTCTTCGCAGTTGGTCAATCTTATTTTGTGCTTCCTGTTTATTCATTAATTTGTGCTTTGAAACAAAGATACAAAAAGCAGTTTTTGAAAAACCAGGGTCTGATTTTAGTTTTATTGACAAAATTTTAATCCTTCATAATGAGAAAGAAAAAATTAGCTTAAATTGAAGGCAAAATCAAATGAAATGAAACGAGCCGGGATAAAAACCATGAAAATCATTATTTTGGCGAGTTC
>CAZHKI010000320.1:0-4811 GCA_964533365.1 uncultured Maribellus sp.
CAACGCAAAGCCAAATCGCCCGGCTGCAGGGTGACTCCCATGCTGGCGGCTTCGAGAACGCCCCGGCCTTCAAAAACCTTTTCCACATCGTAGCCCAGAACCGCTAGATTGGCAATTTCGCTCCCGGGGTGCATCGATTCAGGAACGGTAATCAGACGTCCGGTACGGCCATTCCGCGCCAGCCAGTCAATGTGTGGCTTCCGCGCCATCTGCAACGGTGTTTTACCTTCGAAAGCGGCCAGCGGTTCATCCGACATCCCGTCGCCAAGTATTATTATATATTTCACTTGAATATTTTTTAGTTAATGTATTGTTTCAAAATCACATACAACCTATTTAAAGATTTAGTAATTCAATACCCGTGGAACTCGCATGAATAAATTATTCATGTCCTTTTGTGTTATTCTAACCATGCTCCTTTCATTGTATTTTTCTGCTTTTAAATGTTTGAAACCTTTATTAAATCGGCAAAAACGCCGGCAGCAGTTACTGAGGCACCAGCTCCGTATCCTTTAATCAGCATCGGGAATTCGTGGTAACGTTCGGTGGTGTACATCACCAGGTTGTTGCTGCCTTCCAGGTCGTAAAACGGGTGCCGTGGGCTTACTTCCTGCAGCCCCACTTCAGCCGCGCCGTTTTCAAAACGGGCTACAAACCGCCATTTTTTGTCTTCCTTTTCCAACTGTTGCCTTTTTAATTCAAATTCATGGTCCATTGCAGCAATTTTTTCCCAAAAGTCGTCAAGCGAACCTTCGAAAAAAGAATCGGGAATAAACCGGTTAATTCTTATATCGTCCATTTCGACAGGATACCCTGATTCCCGGGCCAGGATCAGGATTTTCCGGGCAACATCAACACCACTCAAATCGATACGCGGATCGGGTTCGGAATAGCCTTCGTCCTTTGCCATCCGGATGGTTTTGCTCAGAGGAATTTCAGTTGAAATGGTATTAAAAATAAAGTTCAGCGTTCCGGACAAAACGGCTTCAATTTTTAAAATTTTGTCGCCTGAGTTCACCAAATCATTTAACGTGTTGATGATGGGCAGGCCGGCGCCGACATTGGTTTCGAACAAAAATTTCACTCCCTTTTGCTTGGCTGTCTTTTTTAATGCAGCATAATTTTCGAATGCCGATGATGCGGCCACTTTGTTGGCGGCAACAATGGAAATATTTGAGCTCAGAATTTCCTTGTAATATAAAGCGATATCACCTGAAGCGGTACAATCGACAAATACTGAATTATAAATATTCATGGCTTTCATTTCGCTAACAAAAGCCACCAGGCCTGATATTTTTTCCGAGTTATCGAGTTCTTTTCTGAAAGTGGCAATCTCAATTCCTTCGCGTTTAAACAACATTTTTTTTGAATTGGCCACACCCGTAAGTTTAATTTTCAGATGCTTTTCCTTCAAAAGATTTTCCTGCTGTTTCTGAATTTGCTGAAGCAGGTTTCCGCCAACGGTGCCAATTCCCAGTAAGAACACATTCAGTTCAACATTTTCGGAAAGGAAAAACGATTCGTGGACCACGTTCAGTGTTTTACGCAGCACTTGGTTTCTCACCACCCACGATATGTTCAATTCAGAAGCGCCCTGAGCAATGGCAATCACATTAATCCCGCTTTTCCCGATGGTAGAAAACAACTTTCCGGCAATTCCGGTGGCATGTTTCATATTTTCGCCCACAATGGCCACGATGGAAAGTTCAGTTTCAAATTCAATCCGGCTGATTTGCCCGCCTGCGATTTCTTTTTCAAACTCAGTGCGGATGGCATTTTCAGCGGTTTCAGTAGCTTTTTCTTCGATGGCCACACTGATGGAATTTTCGGATGAAGCCTGTGAAATGAGAATCACATTTACATTCACCTTTGCCAGCGCGGTAAACAGGCGCATTGAAATGCCGGTAACACCAACCATCCCCATCCCCTGAAGGGTCAGCAGCGCTATTCCCGAAATCGAAGAAATTCCTTTAATCGGGCGTTCTTTTCCGTTGGTCACGGTATGAACAATGTGTGTCCCGCTGTTTTCGGGATTGAATGTATTTTTAATCTGAATAGGGATTCCTTTTTGATAAACCGGCAGAATAGTAGGCGGGTAAATCACTTTTGCACCGAAATGCGACAATTCCATGGCTTCGGAATAGGTCAGTTCAGGAATAGTGTAAGCTTTACTGATAATCCGCGGATCGGCTGTCATAAAGCCATCCACGTCGGTCCAGATTTCCAGTGAACTGACATCGAGTGCTGCGGCAACAATAGCTGCAGTATAATCCGACCCGCCCCTCCCGAGGGTGGTAAATTCACCTTTGTTATTTTTTGATATAAACCCGGGAATAACAACAATTCCTTTAAAATCAAGAAAAGCTTCCTGTATTTTCCGGTTGGTTACTTCAAAATTAACCCGTGCTTTTCCAAAATTACTGTCGGTTTCAATAAAATCGGAACTATCCATCCGGATAGCGCCGGGAATAAATTGTGCAACAATTTGCGATGAGATCCTTTCTCCTATTCCGGCAATCCGATCGAGCGTTTTGTCGGTCAGTTCGCCGACCAGCGTAATTCCAGTTAATATTTGCTCCAGTTCCTCCAGTAGTTCATTCACAATATATTCAATCGAACCTGAACCATTAAAAAGGGTGTGGTTAACTTCGGAATGAATATTCTTGATTTCCGTCAGTTCGGTATGAAAGTTTCCGGTTCCGGCTGATGCCAGCCGGGCTGCATTCAAAATTTTGTCGGTTATTCCGCCCAGGGCCGAAACCACCACAATAACACTGTCGTCCTGTTTCTGAACGATTTCTTTTACCCGCTTAATGTTTTCGGCTGTACCTACCGATGTTCCGCCGAACTTTAGAACTTTCATTTAAACTGATATTAAGTTATTTATATAAAAAAAAATGGATGATACGACAGCAGCCGATCATCCAGTTCACTCTGCCAATTTATATTCGTTTATTCTGTTGTCGATGTTGTTTTTCCGGAAATGGCTTCAAAAATTTTCATTTCCAGTTCATGTGCCAGTTCAGGATTGTCTGCAATCAGGTTTCTGACGGTATCGCGCCCCTGCCCCAGTTTGGTATCGTTGTAACTGAACCACGATCCACTTTTTTTGATGATGTTCATTTGTACCCCCAAATCGATAATCTCGCCCGATTTTGAGATCCCCTCGCCGTACAAAATATCGAATTCTGCTTTGCGGAAAGGCGGCGCCACTTTGTTTTTCACCACTTTAACCCTGACATTGTTCCCCTGTACTTCTTCCCCGTCTTTGATTTGGCCGATTTTTCGGATATCAAGTCGGACTGAAGCATAAAATTTCAGGGCATTTCCACCGGTTGTGGTTTCTGGATTTCCAAACATTACCCCGATTTTTTCGCGCAACTGGTTAATAAAAATACAGCAGGTTTTGGTTTTGCTGATATTCCCCGTAAGTTTTCTTAATGCCTGCGACATCAAACGGGCCTGCAGCCCCATTTTCGAATCGCCCATTTCGCCTTCCAGTTCCGCTTTTGGAGTTAAGGCGGCTACCGAGTCGATAACGATGATATCGATGGCACCCGATCGGATCAGATTGTCGGCTATTTCCAATGCCTGTTCGCCGTTGTCGGGTTGCGAAATCAGCAGTTCGTCGATGTTGACCCCCAGTTTTTTCGCATAATACGGATCGAAAGCATGTTCAGCATCGATTATCGCAGCGATGCCGCCAGCTTTCTGCGCTTCGGCAATGGCGTGAATGGCCAGTGTGGTTTTACCGGAAGATTCGGGGCCGTAAATTTCAATGACCCTCCCTTTGGGATATCCGCCAACCCCCAGGGCAACATCAAGGGCAATCGACCCCGACGATATTGACGGAACATCGTCAACAGCCTGGTCGCCCATGCGCATGATCGATCCTTTTCCGTAACTCTTTTCAATTTTATCCATGGTCAGCTGAAGGGCTTTCAGCTTTTCCTTGTTTACCAGGCTTTTTTCTTCGTTCGTCATGTTCAGAACAGGTTAAATATTTATTTTTTTTATGATTTGACCGGAATGATCTTTGGTTTCCACTTTTTCGAAGATTTCGCTGATTATACCATTTTCATCAATTACAAAAGTGGTACGCAACACGCCCATGTACTTTCTTCCGTACATGCTTTTTTCTCCCCAAACGCCGTAATCCTGTAAAATCCGGGTTTCGGTGTCGGCAATGAGGTTGAATTTCAAACCGAACTTGTCGGCAAATTTACGATGCGAGGCAACACTGTCGGGGCTGATGCCGACCACCTCAAATCCCTTATCCAGCCAGAAATGATAATTATCGTTCAAATTACACGATTCGGCTGTACATCCCGGCGTATTATCTTTCGGATAAAAATAGAGGATCAACTTTTTACCCAAAAAATCATTCAGGCTGATTTGCTCTCCGTTTTGATTGATCCCTTCAAAAAAAGGAGCTTTTTCTCCTACTTTCAGTTGTGTCATACAAAATCATTTTTTAGGTGTTACAAATATACGTTATTAAATGAAAAAATCAGGTTCACCGTCACTTCATTCTTTTGAAACTTGCCACAACTTATGTTTAAAGCTTTGCACAATTTTTGTAACTTTACCTTCCATAAACCGGAATTGGGTTGTGATATGCAAAAGAATAAAATAACATACCTATTAACTCTCTTTATAACCAGTTTGTTTTTACCCGGTCATGTTTTCCCGGGATTCAGCCAAGAAAACACGGCTCAAAAAGCGTTTCAACTTTTTGACAACGAGCATTTTACCGAAGCCGAACCTCTTTTTGGAAAATTACTCAGCGACAAACCGGAACTGGCGATGTT
>CAZHKI010000320.1:4821-5049 GCA_964533365.1 uncultured Maribellus sp.
ATTTGAATTACCTGACAAAAGCCAACCAGGAAGGGATTCCCGCTAAAATCGACTACTATTTAGGAATCCAAAACCAGGCGCTCGGAAACTGGAACCAGGCCATCCGCCATTACAACCGGTTCAGGGCCAATTCTTCCGAAAATGATCAAATCAAACTCATGCTGGCAGAAAAGATTCAGCAATGTTTTAACCACGAAAATCCATTTATTTCAACTCATCTTCCACCTG
>CAZHKI010000321.1:0-5047 GCA_964533365.1 uncultured Maribellus sp.
AGTGGTTATTTTAGCAAAGATTTTCTTCTACAAAGAGTAATTTTAAAAGATAAGCTCAATCCCTTCAAAAGAATTTCAGAACCGGTTATCGGTTGCGATGAAGTTCCGAATCTGCAAAAATGTTATTTTTACGTTTTAACGAAAATCAAAACCGAAAATTATGAAATTAGTATTGGCCTGCATTCTTGCTTTGTTACTTTACCCAAACTTCCTGTTTTCACAGGAAAAGATGGTAATTATAGTGGAAAAGCCCCAAAAAGAGATTTTGGTGGCGCCCAACATGTATGGTATCTTTTTCGAAGACATCAACTTTGCAGCCGATGGCGGTTTGTATGCCGAACTGGTGAAAAACCGGTCGTTCGATTTTCCCAACTCGCCGTTTATGGGCTGGCTCACCTACGGGAAAGTTACAGTAAAAACCGAAGATGCCCCATTTCCGCGAAACCCGCACTATATGCGGCTTAACAATCCGGGCCTGCTTACCGGGACCGGGATTATGAACGAAGGATTCCGCGGAATTGGCGTTGAAAAAGAGGCAAAGTATAACCTCAGTTTTTATGCCCGGAAAGTCGGTCAGAAAGACGTGAAACTGAAAATTGAAATTATTTCGGCAGCTGGTGAAATCATTGCCAAAAACGAGGTGGAAATCACTTCGGGCGGGTGGACAAAATATAAAACCGAACTGCAGTCAACAGAAACCTGCAGCCATTCCAAACTTCGGATTGATTTGGTTACAACGGGCGAAGTGGATTTGGAGCATGTTTCCCTTTTCCCGGCCAATACATGGAGAGGCCGCGAAAACGGGATGCGCCACGATTTGGCTCAGGCGCTGGCTGATTTAAAACCCGGAGTTTTTCGTTTTCCCGGAGGTTGTATCATCGAAGGGAATAACCTTGAAACCCGCTACCAGTGGAAAAATTCGGTTGGCCCGGTGGAAAACCGGCCGGTAAATGAAAACCGCTGGAATTACGTGTTTCAGCACCGGTTTACCCCCGATTATTTTCAGAGCTACGGGCTGGGCTTTTTTGAATATTTCCAGTTGTGCGAAGATTTTGGCGCTGATGCACTTCCGGTAGTCAGTTGCGGGATGGCCTGCCAGTTCATTACCGACCAATGTGTTGCGGTCGAAGATTTGGATCCCTACATTCAGGATGCCCTCGATTTAATTGAATTTGCCAACGGCCCGGTAACTTCAGCCTGGGGAAAAGTACGCGCCGAAATGGGCCACCCGGCGCCGTTTGGATTAAAATACATTGGCATTGGAAACGAACAGTGGGGCGAGGTTTTTCCGAAACATCTCGAAGCTTTTCAAAAAGCCATCAAATCAAAATATCCTGAAATACAGATTATTGGTTCGTCGGGACCGTATGCCGATGGCGAACAGTTTGATTATTTGTGGGGCGAAATGAAGCGGCTGAATGTCGATTTGGTGGACGAGCATTATTACAAAGATCCAAAATGGTTCCTGACAAACGCCGGTCGTTACGATACTTACAGCCGAAAAGGGCCGAAAGTTTTTGCCGGCGAATATGCCTGCCATGTTCAGCCCGAAAAGAAAAATTCGTTTTATGCCGCGCTGTGCGAAGCTGCTTTTTTAACCGGAATTGAGCGGAATGCCGATGTGGTGCGGCTGGCAACCTACGCGCCGCTTTTTGCCCACGTGGATGCCTGGCAATGGAAACCCGACATGATTTGGTTCGACAACCTGCGATCGGTACGTTCGGCCAATTATTATGTCCAGCAATTGTACGCCCGTTACCCGGGAACTCATGTTCTGAATGTGTCAGCAAATGGCGAAAATGTAACCGGGCAGCAGGATGTGTATGCCAGCGTGGTGACCGAAGCGGCCAGTAAACAACTGATTATTAAGTTGGCCAATGTTGCAAAAACAGAAAAGATCGTGGATTTTAACCTGAAAATAAAAGATCTGCCGGACGTACTCTCCGGAAAGAAAATCCTGCTGAAAGCCGCTCCCGGCGACGAAAATACGCTTGATGAACCGTTCCTGGTAAAACCTCAGGAGTCGCCGGTTTCGTTCAGTTTAAAAGATTTGTCCATCCATCTGGAACCGGAATCGTTCCAGTTACTGGTGTTCAATTTGGATTAATTTTTTATATAGCGTCCTGTTCTTGGGGAAAAGTGTTGGTTTTCTGTTATATTTTGCAAAAATAAAACAGAAGTTTTCCCTGTCGTTTCATTATTTTTAGCCGGATGAAACAAATAAAACGAGTGATAATCATGAGTAGAATAAAATCTTTTCCTTTTATTTTTATTGTATTACTGATATTGTCAGCAATCCTTTTTTCCTGTTCTGTGAAAACCGATCCGTTACAATATGTCGATCCAAATATCGGCGGAGTAGCTCCCATTTTGCAACCTACCCGGCCAACGGTACAGTTGCCCAACCAGATGATTCGGATGTACCCCAACCGTGCGGATTATCTTGATGACCAGATTACTTCATTTCCGCTTTCGCTGATTTCGCACCGCAACGGGCAACTCTTCCGGATAATGCCGTTTGTCGGCGAAACAACTGCTCCGGTTTCGGCGTGGGGAAAACAAAATGAAACGGTCACCCCTTATTTTTATTCGGTTTGGCTCGAGGATTACGATGCTACGCTGGAGTTTGTTCCCGGAGCCAAAACCGGTTTTTTTCGAGTACAGTTTCCTGAAAATACAACTCCGAAAATTAACCTCACCATCGTGAACAGCGGAAACTGGAAACAGGAAACGGAATTGGCAGTTTCGGGGGTTGAAACATTTAACGGAATGAATGCCTGGGTTTATGGCGAATTCGATGCTCCGGTAAAAACATCGCAGTCCCTGAAAAACGAAAAACAGTTGGTTCTTTCGTTTCAGGATGAAAATAAAAACAAAACCATCAACTTTAAATATGCCATTTCGTTTATCAGTCCCGAACAGGCAAAACAAAACCTTCAGAATGAAATTCCTGCCTGGGACTTTGAAACGTTGAAACAAAATGCACAAAAATACTGGGCTGAAGTTTTAGGACAGATTCAGGTGGAAGGCGGCACCGAAGCTCAAAAACGGACATTTTACTCGGCTTTGTACCGAACGTACGAGCGGATGAACAACATCACCGAAGACGGGAAATATTACAGCAACTACGATGGAAAAATTCATGAAGATGCGCAGAATTTTTACATTGACGACTGGATTTGGGATACCTATCTGGCGCACCATCCGTTGCGGGCGCTGCTCGATCCTGATTTGGAAAACGACATGATGAGTTCGTATGTTCGTATGTACGAACAAAGTGGCTGGCTGCCGCAATTTTGCCTGCTTTGGGGCGAAAATCCGGCAATGAACGGTTTTCATTCCACCATCTCTTTCCTCGACGGTTACCGGAAAGGCGTGCTGAAATTTAATATGGAAAAAGCGTATGAAGGAATGAAGAAAAATGCGATGGAAGGAACCATGTTGCCATGGCGGATTGGCGCGGCCTTTTCGCTCGATACTTTTTATCATGAACATGGATATTATCCTGCGTTGCATCCGGATGAGGAAGAAACCGAGCCGATGGTCCATTCGTTTGAAAAACGGCAGGCGGTGGCGGTTACCCTGGGACACAGTTACGACGACTGGGCGCTGGGACAACTGGCTGGCGAACTTGGAAAAACAGAGGATCAGGCGTTGTTTTCGCAAAAGGCTGGCAATTATAAAAATCTTTATTGGAAAGAAAAGGGATTTTTTATGCCCAAAGATGCTTCGGGGAATTGGATCGACATTGATCCCAAATGGGACGGAGGCCCGGGCGGCCGCGATTATTACGACGAAAACAACGGCTGGACATATCTCTGGCAAGTGCAGCACGATGTTGCCGGGTTGATGGAACTGATGGGCGGGAAAGACTCTTTTGAACAGCGCCTCGATCAGCTTTTCCGTGAAGGACTGGGTCGTTCCAAATATCAGAACTGGGCTAAATTTCCGGATTTTACAGGTATCGTCGGACAATTTTCCATGGGGAACGAACCCAGTTTTCATATTCCCTACCTGTATAATTTTACTGATTCGCCCTGGAAAACCCAAAAGAAAATTCGAATGTTGCTTGACGCCTGGTACCCCGACCATATTTTCGGAATTCCCGGCGATGAAGATGGTGGTGGAATGACTGCTTTTGTGGTGTTTTCGTGTATGGGAATTTACCCGGTGGTTCCCGGTCTGCCGCTTTATACCATCGGAAGCCCGGTGTTCGAGAAGGTAACCATCCATCTGGAAAGTGGCAAAAAATTCAAAATCGTTGCCCAAAATTATGCCGAAAATAACATCTACATTCAAAAAGCCTGGTTAAACGGAAAACCGCTGAACGGCCCGTGGATGACCCACGACGATGTGGTTACCGGCGGAGAACTGAAACTGGAAATGGGACAAAAACCTAATAAAAACTGGGGTGATCCGGATTTGTTTTCGCAGCTTGCAGCAAGATATCTGAAGTAGGATTTATTCCGGTTTATCAATAACATTTTTTTGGGGGACGGCATTTTGTTTATATTAAGTTTCGATAAATGCCTTTTCCCCTTTTTCTTTTTAAAATAAATCTGTTTTTTTGGGAAAAGTGTTTATTGTAATAAATTGAACAGGATAAAGTCGTTTTTACTTACAGGAGTATGAATGTTTTGAATTCTCTTATGTGTCTTTACGACTTTGCGAGAAAAATTGTCAGAATGAAAAAAGTAATTATTTTCTTCATGGTGCTCCCGCTGTTTTTGGGACAGCTTTATGCGAAGGAGGGAATGTGGCTGCCCACGCTCCTTGGTAAATACAACCTTGCCGAGATGCAGCAAATGGGTTTTCAACTTTCGGCGCAGGATATTTACGATGTGAACCACGCCAGTATGAAAGATGCCGTGGTGATTTTTGGCGGCGGCTGCACCGGCGAACTGATTTCGAATGAAGGGTTGCTCATTACGAACCACCACTGTGGTTATAGTCGTATTCAGGCACACAGCAGTCTCGAACACGATTACCTTACCAACGGCTTCTGGGCGATGGACAAAAGCCAGGAGCTCCCCAATCCGGGCCTGAC
>CAZHKI010000322.1:0-4995 GCA_964533365.1 uncultured Maribellus sp.
GTTGGGCAATCTGGCCGGAAGCATGGCCATATACATGCTCACTGTTTTCGTGGCGCTAATGTTTCATGCCTTCATTAGTTTGCCGCTGATATTACGGCTGTTTGCACGGGTAAAACCTTATCAACACATGAGCAACATGCTGACCCCGCTGCTGACGGCATTTTCAACGGCATCGTCGAGTGCCACCCTGCCGCTGACCATGGAAGCGGTGGAACACAAAAGCGGCGTTTCGAATAAAATCACCAGTTTTACCCTTCCGCTGGGCGCCACCATCAACATGGACGGGACTGCTTTGTACGAGTGCGTGGCAGCCATGTTCATTGCCCAGGTTTACGGAATTGAAATGCACTTTACGCAGCAAATGCTGATTGTGGTTACTGCGCTTCTGGCTTCCATTGGCGCCGCCGGAATTCCCATGGCCGGGCTGGTAATGCTCACCGTTATTTTATCCGCTGCCGGGCTCCCGCTGGAAGGAATCGGGCTGATCATCGCGGTGGACATGGTACTCGATATGACCCGAACAGCCGTGAATGTTTGGAGCGACAGTTGCGGCGCCGTGACCATTGCCCGCTCCGAGAATGAAGAAACCAACGTTGCCATCTGAATTTCCCTTAATCGGTAAAAACAAGGTTACAATCGGCAAAAACCCATTCCTGCACGACATTGCCCAGTGGCAGAAATATTGGGTAATTTGGTAAAATTTCATCTTTTTTTTGAAATAAATACATTACCATTGTATCTGTATTTCAGAACTATAAAAATGAAGATCTTTAAATACCGGATTTTAAACCATATCCTTTTCTGGATATTTATTTATTTATTTTACTCTGTACCCTTTATTATTTCCTACGGATTTGGGATGGATGCCTGCATTAACATCATCTATCTTCCTTTCGACATCATTACCACCTATTTTGTCATCGAGTTTCTGATTCCGCGGTATTTGCTCAGGAACCGCAACCTCCTGATTTTCTTTCTTGGAACTGTGGCCATCATTTCGTTTAATATTATGGTTTCGCTGTTCATAAAATACAATATTCAGCCGGCACTGGGTTTTTGGGTCATCCGCCGTTCATTCAACATCGACCTGTTCAACTCGCTTCTCACCAATTTTATGATTGTGGGCATGGCCTCGGCGCTGAAACTTTTCAGCTATTCACACAAAATCCAGCTTACCCAGGCCGAGTTGGAAAGAAGAAATGTCCAGACTGAACTGGGTATTTTACGTTCGCAGGTGAACCCCCACTTTCTGTTTAATGTACTGAACAACATTGATGCCCTGATTTTTGAAGATCGGGAAAAAGCGTCGAATGCCATTTTTCTGCTGTCGAAAATTATGCGCTACATGCTTCAGGAATCAACCGAAGAAAAAGTAAAACTCGATCATGAACTGACTTATATTGGTGATTACCTTGAACTGGCCAAACTTAGTTTTAGCGACCCCGGGTTCCTCGAATTCAAAACCACCGGCAAAACCAATGACAAACAAATTCCACCGCTGCTTTTTATCCCCATCATCGAAAATGCGGTAAAACACTGCAACAAACAGAAGAATTCACCCGGCATTCAGATTGAATTTAACATTGATAACGATTTTATTGAGTTATCCACATCGAATTACCAAAAAAAGAACGACTTTAAATTGCCGGACACAGGCGGCGGAACCGGTTTGAAAAACGTACAGAAAAGGTTGAATTTGCTTTATCAAAACCAATATGTTTTTGACATCAATACAAATATGGATAAATTTGATGTCTATATAAAAGTACCGTTAAAATGAAACTGAATTGCATTGCTGTTGACGACGAAATACTGGCCTTGAAAAAGATTCAGCGGTATGCCGAAAAAATCGATTACCTGAACCTGCTCGGGACTTTCGACAATGCCCTTTCCACTTTCTCCTTTTTGCGCGAAAACAAAGTCGATCTTATCTTTCTTGACATCCAGATGGACGAGTTTACCGGCATTCAACTGCTTGAAACACTCAAAGAACCTCCCTACATTGTGTTAACCACAGCCTACGACGAATATGCCCTCAAAGCTTACGAACTCGATGTAGTTGACTACCTGCTGAAACCGATTCCTTTCGAGCGTTTTGTAAAAGCTGTCGAAAAAGTATATGCCCGGTTTATTAAAGATATAACCCACCCAAAATCAACAATTGTTCCTGAAGTGTACAACCCGGAACCCCAAAAACAGGAATACACATTTATCAAGTCGGGAAACAAAACCGTTAAAGTGTATTTCGATAAAATCCTCTACATTGAAGGGATGCGCGATTACCTGAAAATACATACCGAAGACAGCAAAATCATGACGTTGCTGAACTTCAAAAATATCCAGGAAATTCTCGACCCGCATAAATTTGTGCGGGTACACAAATCGTACATCGTGGCAGTGGATAAAATCGATTACATCGAAAATAACGCCATTAAAATCAGGGATAAGTTAATTCCGGTCAGCAACACATTCAAAGTAAGTTTTTTCAGTTTGCTGAACAAAAACAAATTCATCTGATTTTCAAATTTCAACCTTCCAAACCTTTTCCTTTTTTTTATATTCTGAAAAAAAACATTTGCATTGTTTTATTGTGTTTATTCAGAATTTTAAATACCTGATTCCCGCATTTCAGCACAGGTTGATATTTATTAAAAAAGCAACCTGATTTTTGCATTTTTTAATATTCGTATCTTCCCTGAAATACTTATTTTTGCAGCGATTTTGAAAATTTAAAAACCTAAAAAATGGAATTAAAAAAAACCTTTCAGATTATTTTTTTACTGACCATTTTCGTTGGTCTGACCAATTGCAAAAAATCAACCCCCGATCGGTTTTACGACCGGAAATACATCAAAGAAATTAAAGAAGCCCGAAAGGAGTTATTTTTTTACATGACCCGAAATTCAATTCCTGGCGGATCGTTTGCCATAGCCAAAGACGGTAAATTGATTTACTCGGAAGGATTGGGATTGGCTTCCAACGATTTAGATGTTCCTGTTAACCGTAAAACCAAATTCAGAATTGGCCCGGTTACCGAAGTTTTTACTTCACTGGCCTATCTGCGTATGGTGGACGAAGGAATTCTTCACCCCGACTCCTCAATTCAGCATTACCTGCCTGAATTCCCGGTGAAAGCAGATAAAATTACCCTCAACCACCTGGTCAACCACACATCGGGAATCAGAGGCCCTGGAAGCAACGAAATGGAATGGCGCGGGATGAATGTCTCCATCGAAAAAGGGTTAGAACAATTTCAGAATGATGAACTGCTATTCCCACCCGGAATGTACAGCTCGGTTTCCATGTTTAATTATAACCTGCTCGGCGCTGCCATGGAAAAAACAACCGGCGAAAAATTTCCAAAAATCATCGAAAAGTGGGTGACCGATACGCTTCACCTGGAAAATACGACGATTGATTCACCCTTTAACACGATAAAAGGAAGGACAAATTTCTATGATCACAACATTATTGCCCAGGTTGTTAATGCAATATCTATCGATGTTCGATACCGGGCGCCTTCCAATGGATTACTGTCGAACGCCGAAGATTTGGTAAAATTCGGGAATGCCGCACTCTACTCCGGTTTGTTTACCGACAGCATCAAAAAAAGACTTTTCACACCAGTGGAACTTGGCATACAATTACCATCCAATTTTTCAAACGGCTGGTTAATTGGCGAAGATATGACGGGCAGAACTTATTACGGCCGTGTAGGTGGAATCACCGGAGGAGGAGCTGCCCTGCTGATTTATCCCGAAGAAAAACTGGTGATAGCCGGCACAGTTAACCTGACCAGTAAAATAGAAGATTTGCCCGTATTTACAATGGCCAAACCATTCCTTCCTGAACCTCAAATTACGGCAGACACAGAAAAAAATGCCGAAACTCCTGAAAAACAGGAATAACAGAATAAAAAAAGGCCAGGGTTTCTGTAAAAAGTTTTACATTCGTATGAAAATAATCTTTTTATGGAAACCCTTGTTATTTTGGGACTTATTATTGGTTTGATATCAGGAATAGCCATTTCCTCATTTTTCAACAATCAACGAAAAAAACAACGGATAAACCAACAGTCGGTTATTTTGCTCGACAAAATCAAGCAGGTTTGCAAGCTGATTACCGTTGAAGGTGAATTCTCGGAAATATTTACCCACCACGACGAAAAAAATCTCTTCTTTAACCTGCTCCAGATGAAAAAAAAGGCGCTGATCATTATTAAAGCCAAAGTGATGATTGGCTTCGATCTGACCCGGATTAACATTGAGGTTATCTCTGAAACCAAACAGGTGAAACTTACACAATTTCCTGAATCCGAAATATTAAGCATGGAAACCGATCTTGAATATTATGATATTCAAAAAGGAATTATCAACAAATTCTCGGAAACCGATTTGACTGACATGACAAAAAAATCGAAAGATTTTATCCGCGAAAAGGTAGCGGGCAGCCAGTTAATACTGATGGCACAAAACCAGGCATCAGAAACCCTGTTGCTTATCAAACAACTTATTGAATCGGTTGGATGGGAACTAGTTTCAGAAAAAACACTTGCCCCGGCGAAAGATCAAGCCCGACTGAAAGAATAAGCGCCCTGCAGAAACAGTTACCGTTCGGAATATTTACGATGAAAATAACGACTCAACAAACTCGCGGCGCCTGAACACCTGCAAATGTTCCATTTTTTCGCCAATTCCGATGTATTTGACCGGAATTTTAAACTGGTCGGAGATGCCAATAACCACGCCGCCTTTGGCCGTGCCGTCGAGTTTGGTGAGGGCGAGGGCAGTTACTTCGGTGGCTTTGGTAAATTGTTTGGCCTGTTCGAATGCATTCTGTCCGGTCGATCCGTCCAAAACAAGCAAAACTTCGTGCGGGGCCCCGGGAACTACTTTCTGCATCACCGTTTTGATTTTGGCAAGTTCGTTCATCAGGTTGATTTTGTTGTGCAACCTGCCGGCTGTATCAATAATCACCACATCGGTATGGTTCGCT
>CAZHKI010000323.1:0-4987 GCA_964533365.1 uncultured Maribellus sp.
CAGCCCGTTTACGCATGTATTCCACCCAACCTTTCATACTGGCATACTGAACTTCCAGAATGCGTTTATCGCCATAAGCGAGATACGTGTTCCAGGGGACAATAATAGCGGCATCGGCCCAGGCAGTTGCCCCACCATTTTCAAGAATATCAGGAACCACATGCGGCACCCGGCCTTCTGGTGTTTGATCGAGGGCGACATCTTTCATCCATTTGGTATAGAAAGCAGACACGTCGAAATTAAAAGCAGCGGTAGCGCTGAATACCTGGGCATCGCCGGTCCAGCCTAAACGTTCGTCACGTTGCGGACAGTCGGTGGGAACATCCAGGAAATTCCCTTTTTGCCCCCACTGGATGTTGTGCTGCAACTGGTTAATCAGCGGATCGGAACAAACGAAATCGCCGGTGGGCTTCATTTCAGAATGGACAACCACTCCGGTAATGTTTTCCAATGCCGGGGTACCGGGGAAACCTTCCACCTGTACAAAACGGAACCCGTGAAAAGTAAATTTAGGTTCATAAATTTCCTCCCCGTCTCCTTTTAAAATATATACATCGGTTGCTTTGGCCGCACGAAGGTTGGCAATGTAAAAGTTGCCATCCTTATCGAGAACTTCAGCAAATTTAAGGGTTACCCTGTCACCTTTTTTTCCGTTCACTTTTAACCTTACCCAGCCTACCATATTCTGTCCCATATCGTAAACCGTTTCGCCCTTTGGGGTGACCAGAATTTTAACCGGGGTTATTTCTTCGATGGCCTTAACCGGTGCGCCCTGCGAAGCAACCAGAATTGTTTTCGGATGATTCAGTTTTACCACTTTCCCCCACTTGCTGTCGTCGAACGACGGAGTTGCCCACCCCGGAATTTCCTTGTTGGCATCATAGGTTTCGCCATTATAAATATCAGAAAATATAATCGGGCCGGTAGAAGCTTTCCAGGTTTCGTCGGTTTGAATGGTTTCGGTTGTCCCATCGGAATAGGTAATATGAAGCTGGGCTATCAACGCCAGTTTTTCACCATAAAAATGGCTTTGCTTGCGAAAACCGATATTGCCACGATACCATCCGTCGCCCAGGATTGCCCCCAGGGTATTGCTGGGTTTTAACATTGAAGTCACATCGTAGGCCTGATATTGAATCCGTTTGTGGTAGCTCGTCCAACCGGGAGTAAACAGGTCTTTTCCAACCTTTTCTCCATTCAGGTATAGTTCGTACAATCCCAATGCCGAGACATAAACCCTGGCCGATTTAACTTTTTTCGGGGTTGAAAATTCTTTACGAAGGAAATGGCTGGGTTTTGAATCTTCTTTTGAGACTTCGTTTTCCATGGTAATCCATGAGGCAGTCCATAATTCAGGCTCAAGAATACCCATTTCCCAGAAAGCGGGTTCGCTCCATTTGGTTGCTTTATCATTGTTGTCCCAGATTCTGACCTGCCAGTAAACCCTTTGCATCGATTTCAGTTGCGGCCCCAGGTATTCCACGTTAACCGACTCACTGCCGGCCATTTTTCCCGAAGTCCAGATCAGCTGGCTGCTTTTAGCCAGTTTAGCTGGCGAATCGGCAACCCTGATTTCGTAGGCAGTTTGTATAACATTTTCTTTTTCAGAAAAAATCTTCCAACTCAACCTGGGATTTTTCACATCCAACCCTATTGGATTAGTGTGGTATTCACAGATCAAATCTTTCACGCCAGTATTTGCAGTGGCAAGAAAACCAAGGCCACCAACCAGAAAGGCGATAAAATAAAGTTTCAGCGATTGAAACGGTTTTTTCATCATTTTAAAGTTTAAATTGGTATTGGTATTATTCAAGGTAAAAAACTTCTTCCAAAGGAACCGAAACCGGCGAATTGTCGGGATTGGTTTTCATAATGTCGGACATAAATTTCCACCACTTTTGTACAATTTCGGTTTGTCCGAGATCTTGCGAGCCACTCCCGCCGCTTACTTTCTGAACGGCAAACAGTGTACTGGTTTCTTCGTCAAAAAAGATGGAATAATCGCTTACTCCCGATTCTTTCAACATTTTTCTCAGTTCAGGCCAGAGTTCGTTGTGCCTTTTTTGGTATTCTTCCTTTTGACCTTCGTTCAAGTACATTTTAAAAGCCAGTCGTTCCATGGTAAATATTTTATTGGTTATATAAACGGTATTCTTTAATAATTTAAAAGTTGATGACAAAAGTTGAGAAAATTAAAATGACCAATCCAACAATCAGAACCATCCAGGTTTTTGCCCCAACTCCTTTCCATTCTTTCAGTACAATACCCCAAACATTACTGAAAGCCACATTGAGTGACATTAAAATACTCCACGAGAAGGCCATAATAACACTTCCCTCCTCGAAGAAACTTTTCCCCACACCCAGGCCGAAAAACTGAGAATACCATAATACCCCGGCCAAAGCACAGAACAATAAATTGTTAATAAGAATTTTTGAAGGAACCGAAATATAATCTTTGATGGTTTTATTTTTAATGTTCTGGTACAAACAATAAACGGCATTTGTAAAGAATCCACCAATCGTAACCAACAAAGTAGCCGGTAATGTAACAAATAAGCTTTTTGCGCCCATAGCGGCTGCAGCATCGGCAATAGGTTGACCTGCAGCAAGGCCCAGACTGAAACAGGCACTCATTACCCCGGCAAGCAACGCAACCAGCAATCCTTTTCCCAGCGCGAAATCTTTAATGGCTGCTTTTCTTTCCTCTTCCGACATATTTTTAGCCCTCAGGCTCCCGGCATACCCGATAATTGCAATCCCTGCCAGGGCAATACTTACCGCAACTAAAAGTACCAAACCTTTTCCTTCAAAAAGATTGGTACCCGCCATGAGTGCTGGAATAATCGTACCAAATGCAGAACATGTTCCCAGAGCAATGGATTGCCCCAAAGCAATCCCCAGAAACCGCATGCTCAAACCAAAAGTAAGCCCTCCTACTCCCCAAAGCACACCATATCCCATGGTTTTCCACATGGCTCCATCACCACTGGTGAGGATTTCGCCCAGATTGTGTCCGGCAGGCACTGCAAGCAATGCACCTAATAATGGGAAAACCAGCCAGGCAAAAATGCCCTGTGTCAACCAAAAACTTTCCCAAGACCAATTTTTAACCTTATTAATAGGAACATACGAGCTGGATTGCCCAAAACTTCCAATGGCTATTACTGCCAGTCCAATTACAAAATTCATAATTCCCAGTTTGTTTAATTTATTGATTCAATTTATTAATTTAAAAAAATAGCAGGTCAACCAAAAGTAGAACTGTTTTTTGGTGAAAACAATATAGGATTTGATAAATATTTTATATTTTTTGACACTCAATTTTATGAAAGCACATTTTAAATATCTTACAATAAGCAAAGAAGATACAAGCTGGAAGATCTTTCTGCATGTTGCGGGTTTTGCTCAAATTTCACCCGGAAATCCCTATCCTCCCAAAGAACATCCCTCAGGGTACTTTTTCCAATGGAAAACAGGCCGGGTTCTTCATGAATACCAAATCATTTATATCACTAAAGGCGAAGGAATCCTGGAGACCCGACATGGCAGATTTCCGATCAAACAAGGCAGTATTTTTTTTATTTTCCCAAATGAATGGCACCGATATAAACCCAATCAAAAAACCGGATGGATTGAAAACTATATTGGTTTTGGTGGTGAAATAGCCAAAAGTTTCATGACAAATCCTTTGTTTTCGTTACAACAACCTTTACTGAACATTGGAATTAAAGAAGAAATTATTGATACCTACCTGAAGATTTTTGACCTTGTTGACAAAGAACAACCCGGATTTCAGCAGATCGTTTCAGGAATGATCATTAAACTTCTCGGGTACATCATTTCATTCGAAAAACAAAAAGGATTCTCTGGGAAAAGGATTGTTCAAGTGATTGAAGAATCACGTTTCCTGATGCGCCAGAATATTGCCAGGGAAATCAACATAGAAGAACTGGCACAAAAAAACAATGTGGGTTATTCCTATTTCCGGAAAATGTTCAAAAAATTTACCGGGGTTTCACCCGGGCAATATCATTTACAGCTTAAAATCATGCGGGCTAAGGATTTATTGATATCCACCGACAAAAGCATTAAGGAAATCAGTTATGAACTGGGATTTCAATCCATTTTCTATTTCAGCAATATGTTTAAAAAGAAAGAAGGGGTAAATCCCTCTCAATTCAGAAAGAAAAATAGCGCAGAAAAGTTATAACAAACACAAAATAAGCACATAAACTCCAAAAAATACAGGAAAAGACTGTTGGTTTTCACATATACAGAAAGGGGGCAACTCTCTTCAAAGCTGCCCATAATGTATTAAGAAAGATAAAAAAATAAGGGTTTGTGCCGTAAAAGTAATAATTCCAGATACAAAAACAAGTATTTTCGCTAAGAAAATTATTTTTTTCATCTGTTAAACATAGCAATTACAATGGTTTAACAGTACATTATGTGCTTACACAACCATCTTAATATCAATAATTTTTATATGGGGAACCTATTCTTGTGTCAGATGTTGCTCTTTCATCCACCGGAAAACATAATCGAGCCAGGCCGATTTGGCTGGTTCGAGCGGGAAACCGTGTTTCCCCGTCGAAAACAAGTGGAGGCCGGCCGGAACACGATTGGCCTTCAATGCTTCGTAAAACAGGATGCTGTTTTCCACCGGGACCAGATCGTCGTCGGCAGCGTGAATTAGAAAGGCAGGCGGAGTGAGGCCGGTCACTTGCTTTTCGTTCGAATACAAATCCAGCAAGGGTTGTGTGGCGTTTTCACCTAACAAATTATCGCGCGAGCCGGCATGGGTTAATCCGGGCTGCATCGAAATTACCGGGTAAACGAGCATCATAAAATCGGGGCGCAGGCTGGTCAACTCTTTGTTCTCAATAAAACTTTTTGTAAAATGTGTTCCCAAGGTGGAAGCCAGGTGTCCGCCAGCCGAAAAGCCCATCACTCCGATTTTTTGGGGATCAATTCCCCATTTTCC
>CAZHKI010000324.1:0-4963 GCA_964533365.1 uncultured Maribellus sp.
TAACCAGCTGACCGATGAAATTATCCGGCAAATGGGACTGGAAGAAGCTGTTCCCCAGGTGTTTTTTAACCTTTTTACCCGAATTGGGATTTATTGGCAGGTGGGATCAGTTTTTCCGGCACAGGAACATTTTGTAACCTATTTATTCCGGCAGAAACTGATTGCCGAAGTTGAAAAAATGGGAGAGGTTGAATCCAAAGGCAAAACGTTTTTATTTTTTCTTATGGAGAATGAACTTCACGAACTGAGCCTTTTATATTATGCCTATCTGGCGAGAAAATATGGTTATCAGGTCATTTACCTTGGTCAATCGGTTCCATTTACCGATTTGAAAAAAATTTCCCTTCAGCTAAAAACCGATTATATTTTTACGGCTTTTGTAAATTCCATTCAAAAAGAGGATTTGGAAAGCTACCTTGAAAACCTGAAAAACGTATTCGACCACCATAAAATATTTATTACCGGAGGCCAGGTGCAACTTCATACCCCCGATTTACCACGTAATGTTAAAGTGGTAAAAGATTTTCACGATTTTAAAAAGTACCTGGCATAATTCAGCGAATCATCTTTTTTAAAAGAAGAATTAAAATATGTAATTCTCTTTCTTTCCCCTTCTGAGAACAGACAGGATTTTCATTGCTTTTACTATTATGCAAATGTTTATCATCCAATAATTGGTAATTTATACGTTACGGCATGGTGGTTACTGACTTTCAGTGACTTTTATTGCAATACTTGAGGATTGCGGAAATCCTAATTTAAAAAAGTGAGGATTCCTTCTTCCGGGGTTTTACCGAAACCAACTTATTGCTTACCCATTAAAAAAGGATCGTTTGTCTAAAAAATTCTGCTTTTACCGTTGTATGGTTTACCTTAGCATAAATAATTGTAAACGATGCTTACCATACCTGAATCGATCCGATATTTTACTTTGCTCTGGGAAAACAGCCCGGACGGAATACCGGTTTTTAAAACGTTTTATTCCAAATCCGAACAATTGGAAAAAGAGATGGTTTTCGAAGATTTTTATCAGAAAATCAATGCCTTTAAATCGGTTAAACAGGTTGCATCACTTCGGGACGGCGACCCATCAAAAACTTTTTTCCCTCTATTCCGGTCGTTTCTGCAAACGGTTTTCGACTACGAAAGCGACCACTTGGAAATCATCCTTTCCGACCAGTTTAAAAATGTGTCGCGCGATTTTTTTTACCAGGCGCGTGCATTTGGCCCAGAACTTTCGCCCGAAAATATTTACCAGGGATTGCGAAACGTTTGGATCATGAACGGACTTCAACTGATGATGGGACTGCCGGTGGAAATCACTCCATCAGTGTTTGCTTACAGTATGATTTATCCTTACAGCGACAATTTTCTTGACGATCCCCGGATTACCAATGAAGAAAAACAGGCTTTCAGCAACCGTTTCAACCAGCGTTTGCATGGCTGGCCGGTTCAGCCCCTGAACTTTACAGAAGAACAACTTTTCCGTTTGGTGGAAATGTTTGAAACACAATATCCACGCGTTGAATACCCTGATGTTTACGAAAGCCTGTATGCGATTCAAAAAGCACAAACCAACAGCCTAGCGCTGAACCATCATCCTGAACTTTGTGAAACGAAAGTGCTGGAAATCTGTTTTGAAAAAGGAGGCGCTTCGGTGCTGGCCGACGGTTATCTGGTTGCCGGGCGGCTTACCCGTGAACAGGAACGCGCGCTTTTCGGTTATGGCATTTATCTGCAACTGCTCGACGACATTCAGGATGTAAACGAAGACGCCGAAGCTTGCACCCGTACACTTTTTTCCGGCCGTGAGAATTTCACTACGGATGCGTTTGTCAATAAAACCATACAATTTGGCCGAAAAGCGCTGGATGAAATGCGCTGTTTCCCGGGATCGGAACCCGAACTGATGCTTGGGCTGATGAATCGGAGTATTGAATCCATGATCATCGAATCGGTGGGAATGAATGAATTGCATTTTTCTGCTTCTTTTTTGAATGAATATGAAAGCCATTCGCCACTAAGTTTCAAGTTTGTCCGAAATAAAAAGAACGAGGCAAAATCACACCGGTTCGCACTTTTCCAAAAATATTTTGAGAAAGCAGCCCGGCAACCGGTAAACGCTGTTTAAAATAATCTTCACCTGAATCAGTAATTTCGTAGCTTGCGGGAACAAAAAACTTCGGGAAAATGTTCCTGAAAATAATGAATAACTGAAATGAAACGAATTACTTTTATTGCTATTATTTTTGTAAGTATTGCCGTTTTGGTACTGCCGGGTGGATGTAAAGGAAAATCAATGAAAAACCTGAATGTTTCAACTGTAAAAGAGCTGGATATCAATCGTTATCTGGGAAAATGGTACGAGATTGCCCGGTTCAATCATTCGTTTGAACGCGGACTGGTAGGCGTCACGGCAACTTATTCGTTTCGCCCCGATGGGAAAATAAAAGTGATGAACGAGGGGTATCAAAATTCACTTGATGGAAAATACAGCGTTGCGGTTGAAAAAGCCAAAACTACCGCTGAACCCGGCAAACTAAAGGTTTCATTTTTCTGGATTTTTTACGGAGCTTACAATGTTCTCGAACTGGATGCTGATTACCAGTGGGTATTAATTGGTAGTTCGTCCGACAAATATCTTTGGATTTTGAGCCGTACTCCGGTACTTGCTCCCGCCGTGTTGTCTGTAATTGTTGAAAAAGCCCGGCAGCGCGGATATGATACCTCGAAACTGATTTGGGTGGAACAGAAACCCGGTTAACGTTTATTCATTTTGCCGTACCAGCGGACTATTCAAAAAACCAATCCAGGTTGACCGGTATTGCGGGTTATCTTCCTTTTCGAAAATGGGAAACCAATCGGGGTTGTAGTAAACAGCCCATTGCAGCATGGAATAGGCTTCCTGGAGTTCAAAAAGTTTCCCAGGTTGATATTCGGCCAGACCTGCCGCAGCCCGTTCCATGTCGAGTTTTACTTTGCTGTTGGCCCACTCTTTACGTTGCTTTTCGCCTGTTGCATAAGGAATGACATATTGCACCGATTTTTCAATGGAAGAGCCGTTTTCAGAAATAAACCAGTACAGATCGAACCGGTTGTCGTATTTCGTGAGGTTAATGAAAACCGACAGGCAGGGAATTATTCCACCAATGTGGTAATGAAGAGCGTCGCGCTGTTGCAGGTCGTTGCTGGTGCCGTCGGCAAAATAGGCGGTTGCTATGTATTTTTTGAATCCTTCGGCTGACTGGCTTTTCATGTTTTCATCATCAAGAATGCAGCCTGCTGTCCCAATGATTTTTAACCGTTTGGCTTCCCAGTTGTTGTTCGGGGTTTGAGTACGCGACTGTTCTGCTTCTGCAATTTTGCCGAGCCAGTTGGTTACGGATTTTTGTTCTTTCGCCGAAAAATAATTTCTAAAAAGCTGAAATCCCCAGAAAAAGGCTGTGAGTTTATTTTCGTTTATTGGATTTCCGTCGGGGAGATAAGTGGTTGCCCAGGCCAGAATCAGTTGTTTGGCTTTTTGAGGTAATCCCGGAATCTCAGAAAAGTAGCTGGCGTAAATCAGATTCACCATCCGGTCGGCATCGGCCAGGCTTTCCACGGTTTTCATCCTGTCCGGATGGTTGGGCAGCAATCCTTCATAATGGATGAACTGCACCGGCTGCGGGCTTGCTTTCCATGTTTTTTTTACCTCGTTAATAATGGAATCCCTGAAATATTTTACTTCGGGGCTGGTTTTAGCCAGTTCTTTAACTCTTTGTATCTCGGGCTCATTCAGTAAAACGATTTCGGTAATTTGCGATTTGGCATTTAGGACAATCATTTGAATGACCATGCATAAAAAAAGAAGATGCTTCATGGCGGGTAAATTTAGAAAATTCGTTCAAATTCAACCCAAAAGGGGAAAATGTTTTTGCCATTCACAGCATAAAAAGGGATCAGTTCGCTGTTCATGGCCGGCAGCGAAACATTCTTCATTTCGATGATGACAACGCTGGTTAAGGCAAGGATTATATTGGAAAAAGTATGGGGTTGGTGGGCTGGCCGAAAAGAAAACAACACCACTATGAATATCAGCCAAATAATTCGGCTCATCGCAGTTTTTTAGTTCATAACACAAGTTTACAAAAAATGGGGGGATGAATGATCGTTATTGAAATGGATTGTGTTTTAAATACCTCTAAAAAATCGATGATTTTGTTTTGGTTGTGAGCAGTTCCAGAAACTTCATCCCTTTGCACGAGTTTCCTTTTTCATTAAGTCGTGGGCTGTAAACGGCAATACTGTATTTTCCGGGGTGAATAGCGATGATTCCTCCCCCGATGCCGCTTTTACCGGGCAGTCCCACTTTGAAAGTGAATTCGCCCGACTCGTCGTAAAAACCGCAGGTTTGCATAATGGCGTTCACCCGTTTGGTCTGGCTTAGGTTCAGTACCGGATGGTTATCCGAAATTCTTCGTCCGCCGTTGGCTAAGTACAGGTAAGTTTTCGAAAGTTCTTCGCAGTTCATTTCGATGGAACACAGGCGAAAATAGAAATCGAGAACTTCGTCGGGATGGTTGTAAATATTTCCAAATGATTTGATAAAATTGCATAGTGCGATATTGCGGTAACCTGCTGCTTTTTCGGAAGATGCAATGTTTTCGGAATATTTCAGTCCCGGGTTTCCTGAAGTATCGCGGATGAAGGCAAGAAAATCATTTTTCGGATGTTTCATCTGGCTGATGATGATGTCGCAAATAACCAGCGCCCCGGCATTAATAAACGGATTCCGTGGAATTCCGCGGTCGGTTTCCAATTGTACCAGCGAATTGAACGGCGTTCCCGAAGGTTCGACCCCTAATCGTTCCCAAATGTTTTCGCCTAACATTTTGTAGGCAAGGCTCAACGACAGAACCTTTGCCACACTTTGAATGGAAAACCGCTGCCAGCAACTTCCTGTCCCAAATTCGCTGTGGTTCAC
>CAZHKI010000325.1:0-4263 GCA_964533365.1 uncultured Maribellus sp.
TCAGCGAGCACTGACTCTCTTTGGCATGCTCTCCAAAGGGAAGCTGTTTGCCGGAATCGTACGTGTCGCAGGCCAAAGTGAGTCAGTGCTCGCTGATGAAGCCGTTGAAAAGACATCGCTTTGGTATCACATCGGCCTCAATGATTTGACCGAACGGATAGATGTGGCAAGGGCAACTTATATGAACCTTAAAGGCAAAACCGCCAATGCGACGGCGGTCGAGTCGGTTACTACGGACAATATCACCGGGTACACCCGCATCACCAAGACTTTGACCAAAAACGGCATCGAGATCATTAAAATGAGTGAGTACGAGGATTTGGGTCATGAACCTGGCCCTTGTTACAAGGATCCTGCTTTATTTGACTGGCTTTTCAGTCAATCCCTTGCACTCCGGTAATTTGTTTTTCAAGTGATATCACTACTGTCTCTTTTAACGAAACACTGAGTCTTATTATTTGTAATTCTCGTTGTACATTTTATAATACATCCTGCTGGCGCAAGATTTGTAATCTGTGTCTTCCAACCTGTTAGCATTTATAAAACCTGACAGCGTTGAATAACCAATCGCAGTGATCAGTGATCAGTGATCAGTGATCAGTCGCAGTCGCAGTTTGCAGTATTTGCTCGTAGCTCGTGGCTTGTAGCTTGCAGCTTGAAACTTGTGGCTTTTCCTTCGCACCTCCAACCTGTCAGCGTTTGTAAAACCTGACAGCGTTGAATAACTCACAACTCACAACTCGCAACTCGTAACTCGTAACCTGACAGCGTTGAATAACCAATCGCAGTGATCAGTGATCAGTCGCAGTCGCAGTTTTCCGGCTCGCGGCTTATGGCTCGCACCCCTATTCTGTCAACGTTTGAAAAAGTACTACGAACTACCCGAAAAAAATTTGTGTTTTTCAGAAAGCATTTTAAATTTGTGACTGTAATTCAAAAGCTCATCTGCGATGACCATTCTTAAACTGATACTGGCCTGATTCACACTGCGGCATTATAAAGTCTGACGGCTTTTATGTCCGGATTATTTTATCCGGAATGTTTTGTCGTGGTCATCTTCCCGATTTTTTTGTTACCGGTTTTAGGCAACGGTTGTTGTTTTCCGGGTATGCAGCCCATTGGTTGACGGTTTGTATATCGTACAAAAACCAACCGGTGTCCTATGAAAAACCTTAACAAAAACGGGAATCAGAATAGGGTCGGAGTCGCCCGTTTTAAAACAGTATTTACTTTAAAAAACAATAAAATGAATTTATTAAAATCAGAGAAAATAGCCGGTTGGGTACTGGCATCGTTATTATTGGTTATAACCCTCAGCAGCACATTTTTTTTCCTTGTGAAACTCGGGATTGGCGTAACCGACTGGGTCGCGTTGAATGCCTGTTCGCCGGTTAGTTTTTTGTACCTGGCTTTTTTTGCGGTGTTTTTGTATGGTAAAAACCCGGTGTGGCTGGTACTTCCATCGCTGCCCATCTATTACCTCGGAACCTTGTCGATGTTTGTGTTACCGTGGAGCGGCAGTTATATTACTGCGCATGTGGGACATGTGATAATGACTGCCAATCTTGCCTGGGTGTTTTACGTGGTTTTCAGGTACCGGGCGTACAAGCCGCTGGCAACCGGACTTTTTGCGGGAATGTTGGTTTTTGCCCCGTTTGTGGCGTATGTCCAGCTTTATAACCAAAACCATGCTGAAGAGATTGCCCGGTTGTTTCAGCAACTGTAAAACCGAATAACGGTTGAAAAATAACCCGGCTGCAGGCAATCAGATCAATGCAGCCGGGTTCCTTTTTTGCGCCGGAACCGGTTTGTTTTTTTAAGGAAATGTTTTTGCCAGTCGGGACAAAAGCTGCAACTCCGCGACAGGGAAAACTGAATTGCGGGTTTGGCTGGGGCGAAACCGTTAGTTTCCACAATGTTTCAAATAACGTAATACAGGCTTAAATTATTGGTGGAATCTCAATTTTAGTATGCAATAAAAATTTTCTATTATTGTAGGGATGAATACTTTCGATCAAATATTTCAGAAGTATTATCATTCGTTGCTTTTATATGGAGTAAAATTTATCAGCAATGAGAATGATATGCACGATATTCTTCAGGAAATATTTGCAGAAGTATGGGAAAAAGGCAAATACAAATTCCCTGAAGATCATTTAAAGTCATATTTGTATAATGCAGTCCGAAATGGCTGTTTAAATTACCTGCGCCATCAGTCAGTAGTCCGGAAACATATTGAACAGGAGAAAGTTATTGCCTGTTTTAACGAACTTCATTTTTACCAAAGCGGGGAGAAGTCGCTGATTGAAAAAGAGGAACTGAAAAACATTTATGCCGCTATCGAATCATTGCCCGATAATTATAAGGAAGTAATCAAACTGAGCAGATTCCAGGGATTAAAGAACAAGAAAATTGCTGAAAAACTGAATGTCCCGGTGCGGACTGTGGAAACCCGGTTGTTCAGGGCTTTATCGAACCTTCGGAAAATACTTACTGGCGAGCAAATTTTTATACTGATGAACTTGTTTGTGAAACAACATGTTAACTGATTGAGTTGGTGAAATTCAGTCCCCTTCCCAAAAAAAAAATCAAAAAAAAATCATTTGTTGCTGACGTAGTTTTTGCACGTAAAGTGTAATAGCATCAGAACAAAAATAAAAATGAACCATAAAACTGACATCCAGCAAATCATTATCCGATATCTGGACGGTGAATGTAGCCTCTCCGAAAGGCAGGAACTTAACCATTGGTTAGAAAAATCAGGTTCCAATAAAAATACTTTTTACCAAATAAAGGATGTTTGGGATACCACGCTGAAGAAGGAGGACCGGACAAGCACTGCATTATTGCAGTTTTACAGAGAACAAGCAACAAAAGGCTATGCTTCGGTAAAAGTACTTCACATCTGGAAAGCAGCAGCCTCAGTGGCCGCTGTACTTGTCATCGGTTTTATTACCCTTTATTTGCTGCAGACTGTGAGCCGGGAAAGTGCAATACAGCCGGCTTCAGCCCTGGTTTCATTTAAAGTTCCGCTGGGTTCCCGTTCAGAAGTATCTTTACCTGATGGGACAACTGTTGTTTTGAATTCAGGCACTGAACTCCACTATCCACCGGCTTTTGTTAACGGAAAACGTGAAGTGAGCCTGAAAGGAGAGGCCTTTTTTAAGGTTAAATCAGATAAGGAAAATCCGTTTGTCGTAAAAACCAGCGATTTTGATGTGCAGGTTTCAGGAACCCAATTTAATGTATGTTCATACGATGATGATAATTTCTCAACCGTGACACTCGCCGAAGGTAAAGTTGGGGTACTGCTTGCGGGTGATAACGAACCGGTTGATATTTCGCCGGGGCAGCAACTGAGCCTCGACCGTGAAACCCGGAAGTATAATATTGAAGAAACTGAAGCTGACATTGAAACAGCCTGGAAAGATGGTGAGTTCCGGTTTAAAGGAATTGCTTTCTCCGGGTTAATCAAACGTCTGGAACGCTGGTACGATGTAAAACTTTACCATACTGCACCTGAATTGGAGATGATGCTTTACAGCGGTCGGTTCAAAAACCAGGAAACCATCTGGCAGGTGCTTGATGCACTAAAACTGACTACTCCCATCGATTACGAAAAAACAGGATTCAGGGAATTTAAAATTATATATAAGCCTAATTAAAAACAGAAAAGGTGGCATGTCGGCCAGGACAAACCACCTTCGGTAAATCAATAATTTAAAAATCATTGTTTAAACATTTCAAATGTATGAAAAAAAAACGAATTCACGGGAATAGGTCTCTGTTTGGCGACCTTCCCAAAATCTTACGGACTATGAAACTAATTTGTTTGTTTTTGTTTGTTGCGTTGGTGCAGGTTTCTGCTTCAGGTTATTCGCAAAACACAAAACTCAACTTAAGCGGGCAAAACCTAACTTTGGAAAAGGTTTTTGAGCTGATTGAAGAGCAATCAGAATTCTCGTTTATCTATAACCTGAACCAGATCGACCTGAGCCAAAAGGTGGATATTGATTTCAAAAACGAGCGGGTGGAAAAAATTCTCGATCAGATCCTAAGCGGAACCCATATTACCTATACGGTGAACAACCGGTTGATTGTGGTACACCGCGAAGGAAAAAGTGATCTGCAGGAAATCTTTTCTGTTCAGCCAAAGTCCGTTTCGGGAAAAATTACCGATGTTAAAGGTCAGCCACTTCCGGGAGTAACGGTACTGATTAAAGGTACGACGCAGGGAACAGTAACCGATTTCGACGGGAACTA
>CAZHKI010000325.1:4273-4698 GCA_964533365.1 uncultured Maribellus sp.
ATTCGTTAAAAGATATTCCCGGTGGTGCCACTCTGCAGTTTTCGTTTGTGGGGATGAAAAGCCAGGAAGTATCAGCCGAAGGTAAATCAATCATTAATATTACCATGGCTGAAGACGCAATCGGCATTGAAGAAGTGGTTGCTGTAGGTTATGGTACACAAAAGAAAATTAATCTTACTGGTGCTGTTTCCTCCATATCGGGTGAAGAAATAAATGAGCGACCTGTAGTTTCTGCTGCCCAGGCTCTTCAAGGGGTTGATCCTTCCGTAAACATTACATTTGGTACTGGATCTCCCAATTCAGATTACAAAATTGACATTCGTGGTTCCATCTCTGTCAATGGTGGTACCCCTTTAGTCCTTGCAGATGGGGTAGAAGTTACCTTAAACCAAATTAATCCTAATGATATTGAGTCTATATCGATT
>CAZHKI010000325.1:4708-4953 GCA_964533365.1 uncultured Maribellus sp.
TCATCTTGTGCAATATACGGAGCAAAAGCATCTGCCGGTGTTGTGCTAATTACTACAAAAAATGGAAGCAAAATGTCAGGGAAATCAAAAATTTCCTACAATTATCGGTATGGAATATCACAAAATACCACATCGACTGACTTTATAACTTCTAGCTACGATCATGTAACCATTTCTAATAATTTTTACAGAGAATACCAAGGTGCAGATATGATAACAGTGACAGATGATGAGTTGCAGATGCT
>CAZHKI010000326.1:0-537 GCA_964533365.1 uncultured Maribellus sp.
GGTTGACTGGACCGTGTTAAACAGCCACCGAAAAGATATTGAACCAGTCGGGCCCAATTTCAGGGAACAAACCATTACCGAAGTGCTTCCGGCGAGCGAATTGCGAATCTCGCGGCACAATGCCAACCGGTTCGATTTGGATAGCAGGGGTGAGGGGCGCGAAGAATTCAGCGCCGGAGATATTTGGCTGCTCCCTTATTGGATCGGACGCTATCTGAATGTTATCGGTGAACCGGAAAAATAAAAAAAATGAATATTGGTTTTTAGTTCGTTGAAAGTGTCAGGGCGTACCCGCAATGTTGTTACATTTGGTACGCTTTTTTTGATTTTTGTCTTAAATTCATTTTCAGAATATCGATGAAAACAGGATTTTTAGCCGGGTTTGTTTTTTTAGTTTTATATGCGTGTCAACCCAAAGTTCAAAAACCGATCGAATCTCTGGTTTCTGTCGATTCTATTCTGATCAACATTCATCCGCCCCAATTTCCTGATTTGAATTTTCAGCTTGAACATGGAAAAACAACCGACGCGCGCTGG